>CBIMFG010000076.1:0-9325 GCA_966243125.1 uncultured Niastella sp. | reverse complement strand
TCGGGCCCCATATCAGGGCGCCAAACATATCCGTATTCAGGGTAATCGATCCAGTTTCCATATGGCTCCAGCTCGTCGTAAAACGTTTGGTACGAAACAGGTTCGTCATCCTGGGCAGTCGCTTTTTGAACGCTGCCAAACAGTAATAATAATAGTATTACTGGTGTGCTGATTATTGCAAATCGTTTCATTTAGGTGTGATTTAGAATACACTAATCGTCTTCTTATTAGATAAGAACGAATACAGTGCCACGCGTTTAGGCACTTACACCTTTTAATAATACTTTATGTGAAGGAAGCGATAAAACTACGTTTTAACGAAACGGCTGTGCAACTATTTGGGGAGATGGTCTTAAATAGAAATCGTCCCGATAGGTTCGGGACGATTCAATATCTTAATGTATGTTGACCGGCGATTAATTATAATGAAAACCTTCGTGCATTGACTTATATAAAGATGCAGGTTTCATAGCAGGAACAATGATGCGGCGAATAGTGTATAAAGGATCCTGCTCATCGCGTTTTGAATATAACTGGAAGGCAGCGATCATGCCTCTTTTCTTCAACTCTGGAATAGCTTCGGGATTCCACAAACCAAAAGGATAAGCAAAGTACTGGATCTTTTTACCGGTAATAGCCTCCAGTTGCTTGGTTGGCTTTTCAATTTGTGTTTCCCAGTCTTTACCCTGGTATTTCTTTACATTATGATGATCCCAGGTATGTGACCCAATCACATGGCCTTTATCAGACAGGTCCTTGATCTGTTCTTTGCTCATATATCTCGGACGGCCAATTGAAACAGTCATTACAAAGAACACGCCTTTGTAACCATATTTATCTAACAGTGGCCTGGCTACGGTGTATTGATCCAGATCAGTATCATCGAAAGTAAGCATCACCGGTTTTGACGGCAATGGCGTTCCTTCGTTCAGGTAAGCATATAACTGATCGGGAAGAATGCTGTGATACCCGCTATCGCTCAGCATTTTTATTTGCTCAGCCAATGAGGCAGGCGGAATAATGTAATCTTTGGCTGATTTGGAATCAGTAGGCTTCCAGTCGCGGATCTGGTGATAACAAAGAATAGGTACTTCCGGGCGACCCAAAATGGTTTTGGGGTCAGCTACTTTCATTCCAGCTACAGATGGTGTTGGTTCCGATTTTGCTGAGTTGTCCTTACCAGGCGTTGGAGCTTCAGGAGTAGAAGTGCCAATGGCATTGGCCACTTTAGCTGCAGGATTTTCATGACAATTGGCTGCCATAAAGCAGAACAATGCAATTGTCAGAATAGCGATCAATTCAGGCTTCGAGCGAAATGTATGTGTCTTCATAGAATGGCGCAAACTTACGTAAAATAAGCAATGCGTAAACGTGTAAAACCCCTTATTTGTTGTAGATGTACGATACAAATGTCACTTTTTATGCACATATTGGGTACATCATTTAACCTTTGCAGTTTTTACTATGTATACGTACAAGATACCCTATATTGAAACGTTGAAAATACCATTAACGGAACGATAACCAGTTTCAGTTTCCAGGTTACAGGTTCAACCCAATGAACGAACTCAATAACTAGTTAACTTGCAGGCCATACTTAAGCAGCGAAGCATTGACCATTCACCATTGACCATTCACGATGTATGAACCAGGTAAAAGATTATTATAAAATACTGGAACTACCCACAACCGCTACGTTGCAGGAGATAAAACGATCGTTTCGCCGGCTGGCCCAGCAATACCATCCCGACAAAAACGACGGCAGTCATATGGCCGCCGCTCACTTCCGCGAAATACAGGAAGCCTACCAAACCTTAAGCGATCCTAAAAAACGGGAAGCTTATCATTACCAACGCTGGTATATACGCAGTACCGGAAAACCATTTGCAAGCGCTCCCCTTACACCCACCCATATTTTACAGGAATGCCGGCTGTTGCAACAGTATGTAGCCTCCATGAATATGTTTCACCTTCGGTTTGATGCGGTAAGCCTGCATATACGCGAGCTGTTACAGGAGAACGCCATGGCTATGCTGCTGGAGCAAAAAGATGTAGCTGTTAACCACGCCATCATTCAAAGCGTGTTAACATCTATTCAACCCCTGCCCAAAAAATACTTTGTACCCATTGCCAACCTGTTGTTACAACTGGCCGGTGACGATGCCAGCATTCGTTCAACTATTGAACAGGCGCTTACCACCAAAAAGCAACGCCACATATGGGATAAATATAAATGGGTGTTGATGCTGGTTATTACCGCACTTATTTGCTGGCTCATTTACCATTTTTAGCCGCTTCTGTTTATCTTTATTGAAACCTAACTGGCATGAGAAAATACCTGTTGCTATGTATTGTGCTTTACAGCGCCAATAGCCTTTTTGCACAAATCGATACAGGCAGTAAACGGTATCAACAACCGGCAATACCGGTTTGCATTACCCACGTTAACGTAGTAAATGTTATTACCCAAAAAATAGATGCCGATCAAACGGTGATCATTGATAACAACCGCATTGTGGCCCTTGGCGCCACCAAAAAGTTAAAAGCGCCGGCCAATGCCCTGGTTATTGATGGAACCGGTAAATACCTGATGCCTGGCATGACGGATGCCCATATTCATTTTTTTCAAAGCGGCGGTTTATACACCCGGCCCGATGGCCTGAATTTAAACAGTGTGTACCCTTATGAAAAAGACCAGCAATGGGTGAAAGACAACCGTGCCGACCTGATGGCGCGTTACCTGGCCTGTGGCATTACTACGGTTATTGATGTGGGTGGCCCCTTAAGCAATTATGCCATCCGCAGCCAGCTGGATACAACCATTGTAGCACCCAATGCATTTGTGACAGGTCCGCTGGTATCAACTTACCTGCCGCCCAACCTCGATAAAAACGATCCGCCCATAGTAAATGTCAGCAGCGAACTGGAGGCCCGTAACCTGGTAAAAAAACAATTGCCTTATAAACCTGATTTTATAAAGATCTGGTATATTGTCTTGCGCAATCAAAAAGCAGAAGACACCTACCCCATCGTAAAAGCGGCTATTGAAGAAAGCCATGCCAACGGTTTAAAAGTAGCTGTACATGCCACCCAATATCAAACCGCAAAACTGGCCGTTCAGGCCGGCGCCGATATGCTGGTGCACAGTGTTGATGACAAACCGCTCGACAACGAAATGCTGCAACTGATGAAAAGCAGAAATGTAGTATACATTCCTACCCTGGTTGTTGCCGAAGGTTATCACCGCACGTTTACCCAGCAATTCGACTTTACAGCCCATGACCTCAGCTACTCCAACCCAATTACGTTGGGCAGCCTGATGGATCTGCAGCACCTGGGCACAAAAGCGCCATTGGATTAT
The DNA here is from genome assembly GCA_966243125.1 of uncultured Niastella sp. Taxonomy (GTDB): domain Bacteria; phylum Bacteroidota; class Bacteroidia; order Chitinophagales; family Chitinophagaceae; genus Niastella. Next base: position 5,964 of record CBIMFG010000076.1, on the reverse strand, counting down.
CATGCCATGCGCAACCGGTTCCATATTCCAGCCAAAGAAGATACCATCATGGCTAATAACCTGAAGCTCGTACAACAAGCGGGCGTGTTGGTGGTATCAGGCACCGATGCCGGTAATATTGGAACGCAACATGCAGCCTCCTATCAGGATGAATTGCTGGCCATGCAAAAAGCCGGGCTTAGTAACTGGGACATCATTCGTTCTGCTACCATCAACGCAGCAAAAGGATTCGGAAAAGACAACAACCTGGGCAGCATTGAAAAAGGGAAAATAGCTGATCTGTTGTTATTAGATAGCGATCCCACCAAAGATTTGCCCACCCCTGGCAGCATTCGTACTATTTTTCATCATGGTGTTATCTTTCAACCCGAAAAATTAATACAACCCACGCCTGAAATGCTGGTACAGCAACAGGTAAATGGTTATAACCTTCGTAATATTGACGCCTTTGTGGCCCCCTATAGCGACACGGTGATTATTTACAATACCAATGGTTCTGTATTGATGAAGGGCAAAGAAGAGATCAGGACAGAATACACCAAATATTTCAACAAAGTGCCCGAGGTGCATTGTGAGATCGTAAACCGTATGGTATTGGGCAACACCGTTGTTGACCACGAAAGAATAACCAGCCCCACCCGTAAACCTTCTGAGGGCATAGCTGTTTATAAAATAGAACACGGTAAAATTGTAACTGTACACTTTATAGAATAAATATGGCACGCACTCCTTCTGTAATGACGCCACTGGGTACAAAAGCACCCGATTTTACTTTACCTGATACAGTAAGCGGGAAAGAGATTTCCCTGGCAACTGCGAAGGGCCACAAAGCCACGGTGCTTATGTTTATTTGTAACCATTGCCCGTTTGTGAAACATGTGAATGCCGCCTTGGTAAAACTGGCGAATGATTATAAAAATAAAGGCATCAGTTTTATTGCCATCAGCTCAAATGATGTGGCCACTTATCCCGATGATGGGCCCGAACAAATGAAGCAGGTAGCAGCACAACAACAATATCCCTTCCCTTATTTATATGACGAATCACAGGAAGTGGCCCGGGCCTATGAAGCAGCCTGTACGCCCGACTTCTTTGTATATGATGGCAACCTGCAATTGGCCTATCGTGGCCAGCTCGATGATTCACGCCCCGGTAACGAAAAACCGGTTTCGGGCGCAGATATCCGTAATGCATTAGATCATTTGATTGAAGGAACCCCAGTTCCGGCTGATCAAAAACCAAGTATCGGTTGCAGCATCAAGTGGAAATGAAAAATTAAAAATGAAGAACAGAGAAATAAAAAAGTTGAAAAGTTGGCGAGTTAACAAGTTGACAAGGGAGTGTCCTTAAAGGCGAGGTAATAACATCGGAACATGCTTTTTGTATGCTGTATATTTTTCGCCAAACTGTGTAACCAGTTTTTTTTCTTCCAGCCTGGCGCCCCATATGGTGTACAGCGTTAAAACCAGGCAAGCCAATAAATTCTTTATAGAAGGGAAAATAAAAAACAGCGACCAAATGGTTAACAAGGTGCCGGTATACAAAGGGTGCCGCATATAGCGGTTCAAACCACCCAGTTCGAGCTCAACCGGCGCCTGTTTTGTATAAAAAACGCTGATGCCACTGAGTGAGAAAAAGTATTTTCTGATCATTAAGCCCATAATACACAGCCCCGCCATCAATGGCAAACATAATAATAACTTTACCCACACCAGGGCCACATACAACAGCTGACTTTGCAGGTACCCCTGGTACACCAGAATAACAATTAAGGTTACTGCTGCAAATACCGAATAAGAAAAGGGATAATATTTATAATGTGCGCCCAGCCGCTGTTGCATAAGGCGCTTAAACCCATTGGCCGCCAGCACGCTGTGGAATACACCAAAAAGCATCCAAAGCACAACAAGGATAATATGGTTAACTAGGAACATACAGTTTATTAAGTTACTTGTTTTTATGCAAGATTCAGGCAGAAAGCTATAAGCTGCAAGCTTTAAGCCGTCGCGGCCCTGAAACAAAGAACTAAGAACAGAGAACTAAGAACTTGGAACCTGAAACTTGGAACTTGAAACTTTGAACTAGTTATCTTTGCGCCATGCATTATGTATCCGTAGAAGCACTCGGCAAGTCGTTTGGTATAAAACCGTTGTTTGAGAACATTTCATTTCATGTAGAAGAGGGCGATAAAATTGCGCTGGTAGCCCGTAATGGCAGTGGAAAAAGCACCCTGTTACGCATTCTGGCCGGCAAAGAAACCGCCGACAGCGGCACCTCCTGGATCAATAAAGAAGTAACCGTAGCCTTGTTTGAACAAGACCCCGTTTTTGATGAAAAAGGCTCCATACTCGATAATATTTTCTACCACAATCACCCGGTTATCAATGCCATACGGGAATTTGAAGCCATTAGCGAAGAAGGCGATCCTGAAAAGCTGAGCGACGCCATTGTAAAAATGGACGACCTGGGCGCCTGGGATTTCGACGCCAAAGTAAAACAGATCCTGGGCAAGTTAAACATCCATCACCTGAATCAACCCGTAAATACACTTTCGGGCGGACAGCGCAAACGGGTGGCCCTGGCCAAAACCCTGATTGATATCGGTTTTGACCACAAACACGTGCTGCTGATCATGGACGAACCTACCAACCACCTGGATATTGAAATGGTGGAATGGCTGGAAAACTACCTTGATCAACAAAACGTAACCCTGTTGCTGGTTACCCACGACCGCTACTTTTTGGATGCCGTAAGTAATGAGATCTGGGAAATAGACGGCAGCGAACTCTTTGTTTACAAAGGAGATTATCAAAATTACATTGAAAAGAAAGCGGCCCGCCAGGAAAGCGATGCTGCTACCATAGATAAAGCCCGCAATACTTATCGCAAGGAGCTGGAATGGATGCGCAAGCAACCCAAAGCCCGCACCACCAAAAGCAAAAGCCGCCAGGACAACTTCTATAAAGTAGAAGCCGTAGCCAAACAACGGCTGGAAGACGCTCAATTACAGCTGTCCATGAAAATGAGCCGGCTGGGTGGTAAAGTAATTGAACTGAAAAAAGTATACAAAAGCTTTGGCGACAAACATATAACGAAAGGTTTTGATTACACCTTTAAAAAAGGCGAACGCATTGGCGTGGTGGGTAAAAACGGGGCAGGTAAATCAACCTTCCTGAATATGTTGCAGGGCCTTGAGCCCGCCGACAGCGGTAAAATAAATATCGGTGAAACGGTAGTTTTTGGTAATTACTCGCAACAAGGGCTTTCCATTAAAGAAGACATGCGGGTGATTGAATTTGTGAAAAACATTGCAGAAAGCTTTCCGCTTGCCAGTGGTGGCGCCTTAAGCGCAGCTCAGTTCCTGCAATTATTCCTGTTTCCGCCAGACCAGCAATACACCTATATTTCAAAACTCAGCGGTGGTGAAAAAAGACGGTTGCATTTATTATCGATCCTGTTCCGCAATCCCAACTTTTTGATCCTCGATGAACCTACCAACGACCTCGATCTGCCTACACTAGGTGTGCTGGAAAACTTTTTGAGTGAATACCCCGGTTGCTTATTAATTGTTTCGCACGACCGTTACTTTATGGACCGCCTGGTTGATCACTTATTTGTTTTTGAAGGCGACGGTGTTATCCGCGATTTTCCGGGTAACTATTCACAATACCGCATATGGTTAAAGGATAAAGAAGATGAAGAGAAAATAGAGGCCAAAAACCCAAAGCAGGAAGTAAAAGCAACGCCAGCTAAGGAAGAAGAGAAGAAGAAGATGACGTATAATGAAAAAAGGGAATTCGAACAACTGCAAAAAGATATTGCCAAACTCGAAAAAGAAAAAGAAACCATCACTGAGCAAATGAACGACGGCTCCCTGCCCTTCGATCAGTTGCAAAAGTTATCGGTGCGTATTAGTGAAATAACGGGTTTGATTGATGAGAAGGAGTTGAGGTGGTTGGAGTTGAGTGAAATGAGTGCGTAGTTGACCAGTTAACAAGTTGACGAGTTAACCAGTTGACAGGTTAACAAGGTGACAGGTTAACCAGTTGATAGTGTTGCCCACTCACCACCGACAACTCACCACTCACCATGCATTTCTCTCAAAATCCCCCCAACCCAGTTATTTTTGATAAAAACAAAAAGCATACTATGAGAAGAACGCTCCTGGTTATGGCTTTGGCGGCCACCTCAGCTGCCTCGGCGCAAAAGATTGCCGATCCCAAGCCATTTGCCAACACAATTACCCCCGAAGATCTTAAGAAGCATTTGTACATCGTAGCAGGACCAGCAATGGAAGGCCGCGAAACAGCTACTGAAGGGCAACGCAAAGCAGCCGCTTATATCGAAAGCCAGTTTAAAGCCCTGGGCCTGCAACCCGGTAATAAAGGTAATTTTCAATTAGGCTTTCCCATATACCAGGATTCACTAGCAAAAGCAACCATAGAGGTAAACGGAAAAACGTTTACTATGTTCAACGATTTTTCAATAAGCCTGATGCTGGCGCATACAAGCACTATCTTTTGTAACGATGTGGTTTTTGCAGGCAATGGCCTCAGCGACAGCACCCACAACGATTTTAAAGATGTTGCCGGTAAAATTGTACTGCTGCTTCAACCGCAGCAGCAACCATCATCTGGCGGCGCCAGTGCCGGCAACCGGTCAAAGTACTCTCCCTACGAAGCCATGTTAGCTGCACAAAAAAATGGCGCTGCCGCCGTTTTATTGGTTCAAAGCGGTTTCCCTCGTAAGGCCGGTTTACAGGCAACCAAAAGTGGCCCACACCTGAATGGATTTCAAAAATCCGTTTCGCCCAATTCCTTCTTTATTTCTGAAGAGATTGCCAAAACCATTATGGGCGCCGATTACGACGCGGCATTGCAGGCAGTAAAAACCGGGAATGCGCAACCTAAAAGCTATAAGGCCGAAGTAATGCTCGAATTAAAAAAAGAAAGACTTGAATTATCGAGCAGCAACGTAATAGGCTTTTTGGAAGGCACCGATAAAAAAGATGAGCTGGTATTTATCACCGCGCACTACGATCACCTGGGAAAACGCGGCGATTCTATTATATACTATGGCGCCGATGACGATGGTTCAGGTACCGTAAGTGTACTGGAACTGGCCGAAGCTTTTGTAAAAGCAAAGGCTGCGGGTAAAGGTCCCCGCCGCTCCATTGTATTCATGACCGTTTCAGGAGAAGAAAAAGGATTATGGGGATCAGAATTCTACAGCGATCATCCATTATACGCTTTAGATAAAACCACCGTTGACCTGAATATTGATATGATCGGCCGTTCCGATCCCAAACGTACAAAAGGCGACAGCACTAATTATGTGTATGTGGTAGGTGATGACAAACTCAGTTCTGACCTGCGCCCCATTAGCGAGGCCATGAATAAAAAATACACCAAACTGGAACTGGATTATAAATACAACGCCCCCACAGATCCTGAACGTATTTATTATCGCAGCGACCATTATAACTTTGCCCGTAAAGGTGTACCCATCATTTTCTATTTCAACGGAACACACAACGATTACCATCGCCCCAGCGATACGCCCGATAAGATCAATTACAACCTGATGGCTAAAAGAGCCCAACTGGTATTTTATACCGCCTGGGAAATGGCCAATCGCAATGAGATGCTGAAAAGAGATATTCCACTGGCAGAGCAACAATAAGCTATCAAGTACTATAAAAAAAGCCACGGCGTAAACCGTGGCTTTTTCATTTTATTACTTCCAAAGTTTATAACAGTATCTGAACAACTTGCCTTCAAAATCAAACGGCGTGGTGGCGCGGGTGATGTCTTTTATTTCAACAGCCTGGATCTGTTCTTTGTCCAGCTCAAACTTCCGGTAATTGGTACTGAAATAAATAATGCCGCCGGGCGCCACTGCCTGTAAAGTTTTGTTTAATAGTTCAGCATGATCCCGCTGAATATCGAGGACGTCTTTCATGCG
>CBIMFG010000075.1:0-9357 GCA_966243125.1 uncultured Niastella sp. | reverse complement strand
AGCTATGGGTATAGTAAGAATCACTATTATTGCACCCCGGGTATCGCCCAGAAAAAGCAGGATCATTAATCCGGTAAAAACCGCCCCCAATATACCTTCGTGAATAAGATTAGACAGGGAGCGTTCTATGTATCTGGATTGGTCAAATTCATATTTTATTGAAACATCTTCCGGCAGTTGGTTTTTAAACAGGGGTATTGCATTCTTTAAATTCCTTACTGCTATAAGCGTTGAAGCGTCGGCCTTTTTTATGACCGGGAGGTATACAGAGCGCCTGCCGTTGATCAATGCATACCCAACCGTTTGATCTGCCCCATCATCAACCCGGGCAACGTCCCTTACAAATACAGTACGGTTTTCGCTGGTTTTTACCGGCATGTTCAGGAACGCTTCGGGGTTAATGCCAATTGAGTTAACGGGAACCATCAGGTTTTGTGCCCCTATCCGGATATTTCCTGCCGGCGACGGCAGGCTGTTTCTGGTAATAGCCGCTGTTATGTCTTCAGGGCTTAGACCGTTGGCCTGCATAGACTCCGGATCTATATTTACAACGATTGAACGAAGATTACCACCGAATGGTGCAGGTGCAGTGATACCTGGTATTTCCGCAAACATAGGCCTGATCTTTGTAAATGCCAGTGTTTGTATTTCGTTAATGCTGCGTTTATCACTTTCAAAAACCAGTTGCCCTACCGGCAGGGAGCTTCCGTCAAAACGAACAACAATGGGAGGTATTGATCCTGGTGGCAGAAATCCCATCGCCTTGGATACAGCTGTTGAAACCTCTCCGGCGGCCTGTGCCATATTGGTTCCCGGATAAAAAGTCAACTTCATTAGCGTTAACCCCTGTATGCTTTTGAAATCGATATCTTTTACGCCATTTACAAATAACAGCACTTTTTGAAATTCATTGGCCATAAAACCATCCATATAGGCTGGGGAAAGGCCACCGTATGTCATGGAGATATAGATGGCGGGCAATTGTATTTCGGGGAAGATATCGACATTTATTTTTTTAAGGGTGCTGTAGGAGCCGAACACAATCGCCAGCACCACCACCATCATTGAAACCGGCTTTCTTAAAGCAAATCTTATCAGGTTCATTCTTGTGTTTTAGAGATTGTTAAAAAGGAATTGAAAGTCGGCCGTAAGCGCCGCCTCATTTGCATGAAGCAGCCAATATTCAAGTGTTGCTTCAATTTGATTGTTCTCCGCCTGTTCGAGCAATAGTTGCACCTGAAGCAATTCGGTTAATGTTATAAGTCCGCTTCTATAACGAGACATGTACATGTCGTACGCAGTGAGCGCCTGCCTTACTCCAATGCTGGCTTTTTGTACCTGCTGATACTGCTGAGCAATTTTAACCCGGCATGATGATAAATCGGCCTGCATTGCCTGTTGATACTGTTCCCGCATGTACTCCGTACTTTCGACCTCTTTCAGTAAACCAGCCCTCTTTGATCGATTAGTGTACAATGTTGTAATGTTCCAGGATATGCCTATTCCCACCAAATAGTTGTTGGTGCTGTTTGCAAAACCATTCTGCCATTTGCCAGAAGCAATGCCTTTTGAATTGATACCTGCTCCCCTGTATGCATAGCCTCCCAAAAAACGTAATGATGGAAGTGCTTTTTTCTTTTCCACGTCACTGCTCAGTTTATAAAAATCCGCCTGCTTGCCCAATGCAACCAAAATTGGGTGCAAAGAACTGACAACCTGTTCCCCGGCATCCCCGGTAAACTTTTCCGCCGCCATAAAACGTTTTACGGAAGACTTATACTCAAAGGGTGCTTCATTAGTAAGCTCTGATACTTTTACCAGATTAGCTTCATGCAAGCCTTTCCATTTATCGAATTCACCTATGGCCTGAATATAAGAGGAGGCAGCCAACAAACTATCTGCGGCTGGTTTGAGGCCTGCCTCAGCTAAACCGGAAGTGATTTTTCGAATATCATCCAGCCTGTCTGCATTTTTCTTTATCCAACGAAGTTTTGTATCGGTATAGAGCAGTTTTATATAACGTTCTGAAAGGACGTTTTTTAAATTCAACAAATAGGCGTCATATTCACTGCGCTTTTTAGCGGTTACTGCCTCACTGGCTTCATTTTCTTTTCTAAGTTTACCGAAAGCATAAACATCCCATTCAATTGTAGCTGAAGTAAATGTATTGGCCGTGAGGGGCGGACCATCTATATCGGCAGTACCGCTGACATTGAAAAAGCCAACCTGTGGGAAAAATGCTCCCGCATTTCCTTTATAGGTACCATAAGTATTCTGCGCTTGCATTTTTAACTGCGGCAACATATTGCTTGCCTGATGCATTTCATTGAGCCTGGCTGCGTCAACAGCTGATTGCTTTGATCGAATGCCAGGATAGTTCACTTCCACCTGCGGCCATAGACTGCCTAAAGTATTGGTGTTTTCCTGTGCCAGCAACGGATAATAGGCCGTGTTGGTCAACCACAGCACAGCGACGCCTATAATATATTTCAACATATTATTAAATAGTTTTTATCGGGTCATTATGTAGCCCGGAGATTTTTGAGAGAGAAATAAATTCCCTGGTGAAGTAATGTACATCACCAACTTTTTGAGACTGGAGGTAAGATTCTAAATAATAAGTCTGCGATGCTGTAAAAAGAGGGATAAATAAGCGGGTATATTGTATTTCTTATATAAAGGAAATACTTTTTTTTCGGGCTTTCCGAAGCCAATGAACAGAAAGGCCGATATGGTGAAAAGCAGTACTGGCAAATAATCTGCGGCCGATACCGTTCTCAGTTGAACAAGCTGCGCATTGGCCGATTCACTTTTTTCACAGGTTTCACCCAAATATGCTGCGAAATTATTTAATCTATAAGGAGAAGGACTATCTGTTTCTGTATGAATGCGTACCAGGCTTATCATTCCTTTTTTAATGGGACAGGAAGAGATCAATAGCAGAAATATCGACACAATGAGGATCAAATGTCGTTGGATATTTCTTGTTCTATTGTGCATCACTGCATTCACTTTTCAATTCGGGTTGAAGTGTCTTTTAAATACGGTTTTGATCCGTTAATTCCTTATCTCAAATTTAAATTCAATAAGGTTGCGGTTATGGTACTATTTACTTGTTTTATGGTATTTTTTGTAGAAATTAAGGTATACTTAAAAAGAAAAACCTACCGGTGATTATCCCGCGCTTTTTTCTCTTTACATATATATCGCGGCTATTGACGCGAACCGGTTCAGGTAAAACCATTATTGGCTTATCAATTATAGTTCAAAAAAGCACCTACACTGATAATTGTACATCGCAAGCAGCTTTGTGATCAATGGGTTGAACGTATTCATTTTTGGGAATAAAAAAAGCATGAAAACATTTGGCTACCTACATGTAAGTAGATATCTTCGTATTCAATTAGGAAATACATGAACGCAATTGGTACAAGAGAAAAGATAATAGAATTGGGAAGAAACCTGATGCAGGACATTGGTTATCATTCTTTCAATTATAAACAGATTGCCAATGAGTTAGGGATAAAAAACGCCTCCATTCATCATTATTTTCCTTCAAAAGAGGATCTTGCCATTGCCGTGATAGAAAAAGACAGAGCAGATTTTGCCACGATAATGGCCCAATTGGAGTCGCTGAGCCCGGGTCAAAAGGCCGAGGCATTCCTGGAACATTATGGCAATTTTTTTAAAGATGGAAAAAAGCTGTGCGTGATCGGTACGTTTGGTTTTGCCTACAATGATGTTTCTGACCGGATTCAAAAAGCCATCAACGCATATGTTGAAATAGTGAATCAATCATTGACAGACATTTTCAAAGCCGGCATCAAAGCAAAAGAATTTTCCTTTAACCGGAGTGCAGAGGAATTAGCTGCTGATTGGGCTGCTGCGCTTCCTGGTAGCCTGGCGCTGGGAAGAATGCTGGGTGCTGCCTATTTTAAGCAGGTAACCAACAGCTTACGAAAATCATTAAACGAGTGATCTAAAGGTCTTCACTTTACAATGAAGGGATAATTAGTGCTGGTGGTTCTCACCAGTAGCTTGTGCTTTTCCCTGAACGATTATTTTATTACCAGCGGCTGTTAGCCCGCGAGGCATTATTGAAAATATTAGTATTAATTGAGCCTGTATCCAGACGCCAATCATGGTTCTGTTCTGGCGAACATCTGAAAAAGTAAATGCTAAAACACTTTTAATGAAAAAGATCTCTCTTGCTTGTGCCATTTCCATTGCCGTTCTTATTGTTTCCTGCATGAATACTGATAAAGGAAAAGCGGCAGGCAGCAGTACAAAAGAACCACTTTCACAGGAGCAACTGGTAAACCGGGGCAAGTACCTGGTTCGTATAGGCGGATGCGGCGACTGCCATTCGCCTAAAGCAATGGCCGCAAACGGTCCCATGGAAGATACCACATTATTATTGAGCGGTTTTCAGAAGACCGACAGCTTTGCTGTACCCGCCGCGCAGGCGATCCGGCAAGGCGTAATATTTAATCACCAGAGTACAGCTTATGCAGGACCATGGGGCATTTCCTATGCCGCCAATCTTACGCCGGATGCAACGGGTATCGGCAGTTGGACTTTCGAGCAGTTTGACAAAGCCATGCGGGAAGGAAAAGCGAAAGGGCTGGAAAATTCCAGACCCCTGTTGCCTCCTATGCCCTGGCCTAATTACCGGAATATGGAAGCAGATGATATGAAAGCAATTTTTGCATACCTCAAGAGCATTAAGCCGGTAAAGAATGTTACTCCGGCGCCTCAGCCTCCTACGGTGTTTCATTAACAGTTCTTCTAATAAAAATATACCGAAAGTCGAAGCCATTTCGACTTTCGGCGCTCTTGGGTTAATGGCCTGGGATCTAGCTAGCTTGACTGGTTAATCCTTAAATTTTAAATAGGTATTAAAAAACGGAAACATTTCGGTATATAATCTTCCATCGATCCCACCAATTTTGTTACCGTGATCACCTAAGTATTCCTCTGCAAAATGGTTGATGCGGTACGCTTCCAACTTTTTGCTCAACTCTATACAGGTAATGGGAATAAAAGGGACCTCGTCATTTCTTCCCCAATCCAATTTAAGTGCCGTTAGTCTTTTCAATTCGGCTACATGTGTATCGATCATATTGAAAGGAAAGTTATCTTGCCACTTTTTTAAAATATTTACATTCACTATCATACTATCTCCAACATAACTCACAGGCAAATCGCCATAAAATGGCGGGTTCTTTTCATTTGGGGCAAAGGCCCTTGCAAAAACAGTAAATAGAAAAGCATAAAAATCTTTGTTGGTACCAAAATGATCCCATGAAAGGCTGTCAAAATGGTTAAATATCTCCTTCTCGTTTTTTGCCAGTTGTATCGTTTTAAAACCGGGATTGCCAATATTTAAATAAGGCCCCCAATTTAAGCCGCCCGGACTCAATGCATATACGGCGCTAAATACATCGCTGTACAGCATTCCAATTTTAAGTGCACCGTGTCCTCCCATTGAGTGCCCTGCCAGCCCCCTGGACATTCTATCCGGTAAGGTGCGAAATTTTTTATCTACATATTGAACAACATCCTTCGCTATATAATCGGACCATTTACCGGTTAAAGATGAATTCGTATAAAGGCTTCCAAAGAAACGGGTATAACTGTTTGGCAATACTAATATCATTGGGTTCATCCGGTTACCTGCAATAGCCTGGTCGAGTAAATCCTGGAAACGAAAGTCGATCATACAAATGCTATCGTCTATGGGAAATCCATGCAGAAAATAGATGACAGGGTAACGCTTATTACTTTTATCATAACCGGGAGGCAAATAAATAGTAAGCCGGCGCATAGGATCTTCACCACCATGATTACCCTGAATAGAAACAGCCAGGAATGTTTCAGTTACAACTTTTCCCTTAGCAATGCCCTGGGTAAATGCCTCATGCAACGAAACAAAAAGGCAAAGTATAAGTGGAAGATATTTCATATACACTATTTGAAGAAAAGTTCCGAAATAATGGGATGAAATACAAATAACCGAATGAAACAAATGTTGATTCTTTAATCGAGCATTGCGTCACAACAACGCCAATCACCAAACAGGGATTACAATTCAACCTCTTCCATCGAAAGTGGTTCCAAATCTCGATATAATAATTTTTCATCCTTACAGCAGTCATCGTCGTATACCTTATGGCAGATGAACTGCTTTATTCTGGCATTGTGTTCCTGCCAGATCTTTATTATTTCACTTTGCGCATTCATACTTAATATGCTATTTTAAATTCCTTTTCGCAAGCTCTCTGCATACGCGTTAGGCAAAGGACTATCCTCTACGGCCTTTGCCGCTTTTTCTACATCATACTCAAATCGAATAAACTCCACTTTTATTGAATCTTTATCGGCTACGCTGCTATTATTATTTATGTGCAAGAGTACATACCCTCCTCTTGGATCACCGTCTTTTGGCTTTCCTACAGAACCAATATTAATGGCATGCCTGAAACGCTCTTTGCCATCTTCGTCAACTGCTAATATGCGGTGATATGGCTTATGCGTATGACCAAAGCACATAATATCGGCATCTGCATCCTGCATAATACGCATCATGCTTTTTTCTTCGCGGTCCTCAAACAGGTATTCGTTTATCTTTCGGGGACTACCGTGCACTAAAAACAGATTTAACTTGTCGTTGTTAAGCTGAAACTCAACTTTTATATGAGCAGGTAAAGTTCTTAAGTACTTTCGTTCTTCTTCTTTTACAATTTCGTTGGTGAATGAAATGGAAATGGCGCCATTCGCCTTTTCTGTATCGGTTTTATAGGCGCAACCACAATCATCGATGCTTCTGCCAATGCCAAAATCATAATTACCGGCTATAGTTGGGATACGGCGCTTTTTTATTTCATTTATAACCTCATTTGGCCAAATGTTGTAGCCTACTAAATCTCCCAGGCAGTATATGGCATCAGGATTTCTGTTATCAACATCTTTTAAGAATGCCACTAAAGCTGGTAAATTAGCATGAATATCAGAGAATAAAGCAATTTTCATCCGTTTAACTTAATTGTGTTTTAGTATAATATTTATTCCTTAGCCAGAAAGCAACATTAACCAACGCTATCAAAGCCGGCACTTCTACAAGCGGGCCAATTACTCCTGCAAATGCCTGTCCACTGTTAATTCCAAATACACCGATAGCTACGGCGATAGCCAATTCAAAATTGTTACCTGCAGCTGTAAAGGCAATAGAAGCGTTCCGGGAATAGTCTGCCCCAAGCGCTTTGCCTAAAAAGAAACTGACCAGGAACATAATGGCAAAATAAATGACCAGCGGTATTGCAATCCGTATAACATCCATCGTAATGCGTACTATCAGCTCACCTTTCAAACTGAACATTACAATAATTGTAAATAGCAAGGCTATCAGCGTTACCGGGGAAATTAATGGGACAAACCGGGTTTGATACCATTGTTCACCCTTTAGTTTAAGCAGTACAAACCGGGTAATAACCCCTGCCGCAAAAGGGATACCTAGATAAATGACAACACTTTCAGCAATCTGACCGATAGTGATATTAACGGCAAGTCCTTTGAAGCCAAATAATGGAGGCAGCAATGTGATAAATACATATGCGTACACGCTAAAGAAAACAACCTGGAAGATGCTGTTTAAAGCCACCAGGCCGGCTGCGTATTCTCTGTTTCCTTCCGCCAGTTCATTCCATACAATAACCATAGCGATACAGCGGGCCAGGCCGATCAAGATTAATCCGATCATATACTCAGGGTAACCATGTAGAAACAATATGGAAAGCAAAAACATCAAAATGGGCCCAATTACCCAGTTTAATAGCAGCGAAGTGCCTAAAATTTTAGTGTTTTTAAACACTTCCCCCATTTTTTCATATCTCACTTTAGCCAGTGGAGGATACATCATTAATATAAGTCCAATAGCTAAAGGTATGTTTGTTGTGCCGCTGGAAAATGAATTAATGAATATAGGTGAAGAAGGAATAAGATAGCCTACCCCTACCCCGATGGCCATTGCCAAAAAAATCCACAGTGTCAGGTACCGATCAAGGAAACCCAACTTCTTTCTGTCTTTAACAGGGGTACAGTTGTTTACAATCATTGGCTATGAAATTATTTTGGGTTACGTAAACCATTTCTGATGCTATAATTTTCAAGGTGGCTCCTAATTTCTCATTTAGATCAGCAGCCCCTTTTTGAAATGCAGGATTATAAGGCGTTGTTTCAGTTTTTAAAGGGGCCCTGGCTTCATAAACTCGATCCACCCTATATGTATTCATATAGAAAGGACCAGGTAAAACGAAATCTATTACTCAAAGCTCTTCTCTGGCTTTTATATTATTGAGCTCCTTTTCATTGTTTTTTTTCTGTTTTTTAAAATTCTCCACATGTCGGAAATAGTAAAAAGTCTTTGGCCGCATCTGTAGGAATTAATCACTTTATGATCAGCAACTTTGAAAGATGTTTTGCAATAGTCAATACAACATTGTGCGTTGTTGGTTTCTGTTTGATTATAAAAATTCATAGCTTTTATTTTTAAGTTTAATAGCAATCAGGGCCACAGCAGGACTTCGATTCTATTGGCTTTTCTGCATATACTGTAATACTATTGATTCCAGTTCCGGATTGTTTAAATACCGATAATTGCTCAGGTGAAAGATATTGAGATAATATATCGTCGGGAAGAGTAATGGATTTATCTTTCTGAATTACAATATTTTCAAATCTTTTTTATTTTGGCAAACTGCGTAGGTAAACCGCAACCCAGGCCCAGATCGGCATCAGGATTATATCCTTCCAAAGTACTATAATCGTCACTCATGATGTTATAAACATCTGTTGAGCAACAGCCTGAACCGCAGCAGGATGATTGATTGGTTTCCTTATCCTGCAATGCGATTTCACTATATTTCTGTCTTACTATATCTTTTAATTCCTGATCAGTTGTCATAAAAATGATTTATTTGTTTATTGCAATATTGCGATAGATGTAAGCAAAAAAATTTAACAGCAGCTATCCTTGATTTTATATGCAACAAAGAAAGTATCAAATGCTTCTTTGTATTGCTTCCAAACCTTTGGATCGATACAGTAACAAACACTAGTACCTTCAATAGTTCCCTGTATTAAACCAGCATTTTTTAGGTCCTTCAAATGTTGCGAAATGGTTGCCTGTGCAAGTCCTAACTCGTCTACCAGATCACCGCAAACACAGGCTTGTGCCTTGATCAAACTTTGGATAATGGCTATCCGGGCCGGATGTGCCAATGCTTTCATCATTTTTGCCAGTTTGTTCTGCTTATCGGTGAATATCTCTGTCTTTGTAAGTCCCATATCTATCGCAAT
>CBIMFG010000074.1:0-9382 GCA_966243125.1 uncultured Niastella sp. | reverse complement strand
CTTACCGGCACTGTTGAGGCAGGCGCCCTGGTTACCTTGTGTGAAGGCTTTACCGACTATGAAGAAGAAGCAGCTATGTGGCGTGCAAGAAATATAGATGCCAGCAACAATACATTAACGTACGATCAAACCGGTTATGACTACCCTAACCAGCGCATCAACATATTGCGCAAACACAGTCGTAACCCTTTCCCTGCTACCTACAGACTGGAAGCGGAAGGCTGTGATTATTTTGGCGGAGCTGCCGGTGGTAATGGTAAAACCAATTACTACCGTAATGGTAATATTGCTATTGCTGCTACCGACGATAATAACGGCGCCTTCCAGATAGGCTGGATCCAAAACAATGAGTGGCTGGAATGGCAGGAAGTACCGGTTGCTGCAGGTAACCCTCATTTGCAAATAAGAGTAGCAACGCCAAATAACAATATGCGGGCTCATTTGGAAATTGATGGCATGGCCGGCCCCGTGATCAACCTGCCCAACACAGGAGGCTGGGGTACCTGGACAACCTTCGATATGGGAAGCATCGGTAGCTTTGCAACCAATTCTTATCATAGGGTCCGTATTGTATTTAATACGGGTCATGTGAATGTGAACTGGATACAGCTGGTGCCGGGGTCATAAGGATGTTGAAATAAATCTTAAAGGATAATCTTTTTAAAGGTTATCCTTTTTTTATTATATTGGGGCCTGCTACTCCCATCGATCTTTCTCAGCGTAAAGTCTTATCCGGTTACAGAAACCCTATCCTGCATTAGTGTTATTAAATGGAAGAAACTTATATGCCGCATGTTCAAAACGATATTCTGTTCGCGTTTAGGCAGGGTGACCGGGCTGCATTTAATTCCATTTACCTGCAGTTTCGCAAGCCGCTTATTACATTCTGCAAAGTAATGGTGCCAATAGAAGATGCTGAGGAAATTACAGCGGATATCTTTGTAAGGCTGTGGAAGTCGCGCCAGCAATGGGATAATATTAAAAATGTAAAAGCATTTCTCTATGTTTCGGCCAGGAATGCCTGTTTCAATTTTATAAAGTCTGAAAAAGTCAAAAACAGGAAACAGGAACTGGTGACCGAAGTGCTTGATCGGGAACAGGAATTTATTCTTCAGGCGGAAATAGAATCCGATTTAATAACCCTGATCAAATTAGAAATGGAAAAGCTTCCCGATACCTGCCGAAGCGTTTTTAAAATGTCTTTTTTTGATCAATACGGGAATGCTGAAATTGCAGCACAACTCAATATAGAATCCCAAACCGTTCGAAACCTTAAGACCATCGCTTTAAAAGCCATCAAGAAAAGTCTTGCAGAAAAGGGGTTACAATTAAGTACAGTACTATTACTCATGCAGCTTACAAAGCGTTAGTTTTTTACTTCACATTAAGCTGTCGTTAATTTTTTTTTTATTTCTTCGGTACAACCGGTATGCTGAAATTGTCTTTATTAATAGTGGCGACCCGGTTCTGGCAAATACATGCCATTCAAAAAGAATAAATCAATGAAATGTAATGATTTATGACAGATGTTGCGCAACTGATCCACAAATATTTAAGAGAAGAGATTAGTGAAGACGAGTTACAGCAGTTGAATAACTGGCAGCAGCAATCTGCAGGCAATCGCCGTATATTTCAACAACTTACTAATGACGAATATTTACTGCAGGCGGTTACTGATGGTTATAAAATTGATTCAGATGAAACAGCCCTGCAAAAGATCAATGCACAAATTGACGCCGACCTGCAACCGAAGGGAGCTGTAAGACCTATTTGGCTCAGGCTATCCGTTGCCGCAGCCATTCTGGTGGTACTGGCCACCAGTGCCGTATATATCCTTAGGAGAAATCAACAGGGGCCTGCGATAACTCACTCAACTCAGAATATTGTACCTGGCAGCAACAAAGCCAGTCTTACACTCGCTGATGGGAGATCTATTGTACTCGATAGTGCAACCATAGGCGAACTGGCAAAGCAGGGTAGTACACAAGTACTGAATAAAAATGGCCAGCTTGTTTACACACCCGTTACTGATAAAGGCGAAATCATTTGGAATACACTCTCAACGGCAAAAGGACAGACCTATCCTTTACTATTAAGCGATGGCTCAAGGATTACACTGAATTCAGAATCCTCCATCCGGTTTCCTGTTTCATTTACGGGTAATGTAAGAGAAGTTGAAGTAACAGGGGAAGTATTTTTTGAGGTTGCCCACGATGCTGATAAGCCATTTATAGTAACGGCAGGCGATATGCATTTGCAGGTGTTGGGAACCACTTTCAATGTGAATGCTTATACTGATGAAGCCGCTATAAAAGCAACGCTGGTAGAAGGCTCAATACAGGTAAACAAGGGAATACAGAAAAAAATAATCAGGCCCGGGCAGCAGGCGCAGGTATTGCCCAACGATATAAAAGTGAGCGAGGTTAATATTGATAAGATCACCGCCTGGAAACAAGGGTTCTTCCGCTTTAAAGAAGATAAATTGTCTGAAGCTATGAAGAACATAGCCCGCTGGTACAATGTGGAAGTGGTGTTTGAAGGGAATGCGGCTGATGTGGATGTAAGTGGAGACATACCCAGGACTGCGAACATTTCAGAGCTTATCAGGCTGTTGGCTGTTATAGATGTAAATGCAAGAATAGAAGGGAAGCAATTAATCCTGAAAGCAGAATAAAATATGAACTTGAATGAATGGATGCGATAATAAAAATACGCTCCTTCCTCATTAGTATACGGTAATATAAACCTTCAAAAGCCATTTGACACTTGCAAAGCTATTGAATGCATTAACCATTCCAACCTGACCTTGTTAACCTGGCCTTCATCAAGGGGGCAAAAAAACGGCATCCCGCTGGCGGCAGGACGCCGTTTATAAAAGGTTAACCAAATCATACTGTCGGTATTATTAATTAACCCACAAACTAAAGTTATGCAAGATTGCGCAGCTTGCAAAGTGCCGTTTTATGCCGGTGCTAAACCAAAGCTATTTCTGCTAAAAAAAGAAAACCGAAAAACTTTATTGGTTATGAAGATAACCGCTATTTTATTGCTTGTTGCTTCGCTACAGGTTTCGGCCAAAGGGTGGGGGCAGGAGAAGATTAGTCTTTCTCTTAGCAATGTGTCACTTTCCGAGGCATTCAGCTCCATAACATCCCAGGCAGGCATTTCATTTTTTTATCGACCGCAGTATGTTAAAGGGAAAACTATTACCATTAATGTAAGTAATGCTGATTTGAAAACGGTTTTTGATTTGTGTGTGAAAGATCAGGAGTTGAGATATGAGATTGTTGGGAAGACGGTGGCTATACGGCCGGTGAAGATAAGTACAAATAACAATGAAGTACAAATTGATAAATCCGTTGCTTCTCCACCCGTTGAGTTAAAAGGGCGTATAGCTAATAATAAGGGGGAACCATTGGCTGGGGCAAATATTACAATTAAAAGAACTGGTAAAGGAACAATTTCAGATGCAAATGGAAACTTTATACTGAACGATGTAAATGGTGATGATATAATAGTGATAAGTTATGTGGGATATCAGGCTCAAAGTATAAAGATCGGTGACAGAAATATAATTTCATTAGTTTTAGTAGAGGCGAATAATGAATTAGATCAAGTCGTAATGCAGGCTTATGGCCAAACTACCCGTAGATTTAACACCGGAAACATTGCTAAGGTTACTTCTGAGGAAATTGGGAAGCAGCCTGTAATTAATCCTTTACAGGCATTACAAGGTCGAGTTCCAGGTTTAGTTATTACACAAAGTAATGGGTATAGTAGTGCACCGTTCAAAGTTGAATTAAGAGGCAGGAATACAATAAACAGTTTATTTACCTCGGAACCTTTATATATTATAGATGGTGTTCCCCTTACAGTATTAGAAGTAGCTAATTCACAAAATTATACATCAGGCTCACCTGGATTTATACAGAATGGATTAAAAGGACCAGCTAATGGTCAAAGTCCTCTATTTAGTTTAAACCCTAACGATATTGAAAGTATTGAAGTATTAAAGGATGCTGATGCTACAGCGATCTATGGATCACGTGCAGCAAACGGGGTAATATTAATTACTACTAAAAAAGGGAAAATAGGTAAATCGAAATTCAATATTAACGTCACACAGGGTATTAAGAAAATTACGCGTTATTGGGATATGCTGAATACCCAGCAATTTGTGGAAATGCGGAAAGAAGCTTTTAAAAATGACAATCTTAACATGACTGCTGGCAATGCCGCAGAAATTTTAGTTTGGGACACGACTAGATATACAAATTGGCAAAAGGAAATTTGGGGAGGATTAGGAGCGAATACAAATATACAAGTGGGAGTGGCTGGAGGTGATGCCCGCACAACTTTTAGAATTGGTGGTGGGTATACAAGGACATCAAACATTTTAAGTTTCAGTGGTAAGGATGAACGAAGTTCAGTCTCTTTTAATTTAAACCATAAAACCGGAAATCAAAAGTTAGGTATTTCCTTGACTAGCATCTATTCATTTGCTCAAACTGACATGATAAATATGCCTGCAAATGCAGCTGTATTACCACCAAACGCGCCTGCTATTTATGATAGCGTTGGCAACCTCAATTATAATGGTTGGAATCCATTACAGACAATTTTTCCATTTTCAGTTTTACGCCAACCGTATAATTCGAAAACCAATTTTCTAAACAGTAACCTAACACTTACTTATTCCATTTTTAAAGGACTGACCTTGCGGAGTAGCTTTGGATATAATACCGTTCAAGTAACTCAACAATATTTACAGACAATTGCATCACAAAATCCTTCTGATTTGCCAACGGGGACTGCTCAATTTGGAAACAATAATAACAGAAATTGGGTTATTGAACCCCAAGTGGAATATTCTAAAATAGTAGGTAGTGGAAAAATCAATATACTTATTGGGGGAACTGCACAAAAAGGTATAACAGGCGGACTTCTTGTGCGTGGTCAAGGTTATACCAATGATGCACTTATTAAAACAATATCAAATGCCCCAATAAAGGATGCAAGTGAAAATTTTGGAGAGTATAGATATTCTGCATTATTCAGCCGTATAAATTATAGTTGGAGAGAAAGATATATTCTTAATCTAACTGGGCGACGAGACGGGTCTTCTAATTTCGGACCAGGAAGTCAGTTTAACAACTTTGGGTCCATAGGTGTAGCATGGATCTTTACAGATGAGAAATGGATTGCTAGTAATTTAAAATTTTTAAGTTTTGGAAAATTAAGAAGCAGTTATGGTACTACTGGAGGCGAGGGCCCTGCTTATGGATACTTAACCCGATGGGCATCACAAACTGGCACTTATTCAAGTGTAACCCCATTGCAACCAACGCAACATGCTAATCCAAATTATAGATGGCAAGTTAATAGGAAGTTGGAAACTGCATTAGAATTAGGGTTGTTCCAAGACCGGATTACTTTAATTAGTGTCTATTATCAGAACAGATGTAATAATCAAATAGTATCATTTCCGTTAGGAACATTTACCGGTTTTTCTACTGTTGTGGCAAACTCTCCGGCAAATGTACTTAATGAGGGGTGGGAATTTACTAGTGGTATAAAAATATTAAACAAAAATACTATTAGTTGGTCTGTTGGTTTCAATATTGGAATAAATAAAAATAAACTTTTATCATATCCTAACATTGAGTTATCTCCTTATAATAATATTCTAAAAGTTGGAAAACCTCTTAATATTACTCAACTATTGCATTATACTGGAGTTGATCCTACAACCGGACAATACACATTCGAAGACAAAAATAAAGACAGTAAGATAAACACCAACATAAATTCTCCTGATAATGATTTTTATATCTATGATTTAAGTCCAAAATACAGTGGTGGAATTAACAGTACATTTAACTATAAAACGTTTCAACTCAGTTTTAATTTCTCTTTTGTTAAAAGTATAGGAAGAAATGCTCTTGCAGATTTATTTCCAGGGATAAGGCGTCGCAATATGCCAACACTAGTTCTCTCACGTTGGAAAAAGGCTGGTGATGAAACAAACATTGCACGTTTTACAACTTCCATTGGGGTAAGTGATCAGAATTTTGCTTCTCTTTCAGACGGCATTTACAGTGATGCTTCTTTTTTAAGACTTCAAAATGCCTTTTTAAGCTACGGATTGCCGAGAAACTTAATTGAAAAAATTAGAGTAAGCGCTTGCAATATTTTTGTGCAGGCACAAAATCTATTTGTGATTACCAGTTACAAGGGATTGGATCCTGAGACGCAAAACTTTGGAGATATGCCTCCTGCAAAAATCGTCACAGTGGGTATCAATTTTAACTTTTAAAACTTGTATGTCATGAATAATATCTATAATAAACTTTGTTTTAATATAACAATTGCGAAAAGGAATGGATTGAACTATGGCATGTTATTACAGACCCTTTTTTTTACTATAGGTTTGTCGTTTGTGATTTTTTCCCTTCCATCCTGCAAAAAACTTGTGAAAATAGGTGAGCCAGTAAATACAATAACTACTGCCGAAACTTTTAACTCAAATGAGAATGCCACGTCTGCTATTACCGGCATCTATTACCATATGACTAGCCAAATAGGTCCAGGTTTTGCAAACGGCGCATCAACTTTATACACAGGCTTATCTTCTGACGAGTTAAGTTATTTCCCAAACACTACCGGGATAATTGATTTTCAAACTAACACATTGTTGCCTAGTAATCCACTCTTAAAAAGTAATATCTGGGACAATGCATATTTTAATATTTATCAGGCGAACGTTGTTATTGAAGGGTTATTGGCATCTGGCAGTTTAACTCCATCAATACAAATTCAACTCTTGGGGGAAGCAAAATTTTTGAGAGCTTACAGTTATTTCTATTTGGTTAATTTTTTTGGTGACATTCCATTGATAACAACTTCTTCCTATTCCTCTATTATGTTAACAAGTCGTTCGTCAACCAAAGACATTTACCAACAAATTTATTCTGATTTATTAGATGCAAAATCTTCTCTTCCTGCTGATTTTTCAACTTTTGGAAACGAACGTATTCGTGCTACTAAGTGGGCCGCATCAGCATTATTAGCTAGGGTATATTTGTATAATAAAGAATGGGAAAAAGCTGAAAGTGAATCATCTGAAATTCTCACTTCAAGTTTATTTAATTTAGAATCCATAAACAATATATTTTTAAAAAATAGTAAAGAAGCAATATGGCAACTTCAAATTACCAAAAATACTTCTCCATTTGTACCTCAGGATGGGATAAACTTTATACCGCCTAATAATACATCAGCACCTGTTTATTTTTTGACAAATCAGTTGTTGAGTTCTTTTGAATCGGGAGATTTAAGAAAACTTAACTGGATTGATAGTACTATGTATTCGGGTATAAAATATAAATATCCAGTAAAGTATAAGATCCGTGTTGGTACGCCAGGAAACGCCACTCAATATTACATGATGGTTAGGTTAGCAGAACTATACCTAATCAGAGCTGAAGCCAGAGCAAAACTCAATAAAATAGACGTTGCAGTCTCCGACTTAAATGCAATAAGGATAAGGTCCGGATTATTAGGCTTGTCATCTCAATTAAGTCAACAAAAGGTTTTAGATGAAATTGAAAGAGAAAGACAGGTTGAGCTATTTGCAGAAGATGGGCATCGTTGGTTTGATTTAAAAAGAACGGATCGAGCTAACACGGTTCTTGCGTCATTAAAAGGATCGAACTGGCAATCGACTGACCAATTATACCCTGTACCTGCTTCAGAATTGATTGTAAATCCAAATTTAAGTCAAAACGAAGGCTATTATTAACGTCCTTAATTATTATCATGATGTTTTATTTCAAGAACGTTTGTCTGATTATTTTTATACTTTTCTATTCAAATTCATTCTCACAGAATGCAAATAATTATTCGTCTACAAAAGGATTTATTTTAGAGGGAACTATTGATGGTCTTCAGGAAAATGAGACAGTTTATTTGATTTTATATACTTCAGATAGGCATGAGATAATATATGATACAACTATTGTAAAAAAATCCAATTTTAAATTTTCCGGATTTATTGAAGAAGGGCCTAGGCTCTTTAAATTAACTTTTGAAAAACATTTAAATAAGCCGGCTGTATTGTTTATTGATAACTATGAACAAATTAAGATATCAGGAAAGTGCAATATTGATAAAATACAACAGGGAAATATTCGTGAATTTATTACTATCGAAGGAAGTCCATCAGATTATGCTTACCAGTCATTGCTAAATGTAAATCGGGTGCACTATAATTTTATTAGTCGAGGAATGGATCCATATCTGAAAAGTATAAAGGCATTAAAGCAATTTGACCCTACACTTATCGAAGGAATAGAAATGTCAAAAAAAATCTTTAATGACGGATTAGGTTTTCTCCTTAAAGAATCGATATTCTTTAGGCCCAATCCTCCAATTTATTATAAAGCCATCCCTGTTTTTTTGAGCGATCTTCAGGAAAGAGGTGCACACTTTGACTTTCTTCCGGAATTATATATGAAACTCGATACTATAAGTAAGAGCAGCTTTTATGGGCAAAGATTGGGTGATGTAATAAAATTGAGTATAGGCCAACCATTTCCCTCATTTTCACTTCCCAATGTTGATAAAAAAAATATTTCTTTGCAAGATGTTTTGACTAAAAGTAAAGTGATAGTTGTTAACTTTTGGGCATCAAATTCTTATCAAAGGAAACCATTGCATGATGAATTAAAATCGATTTATACTAAATATAAGGACAAAGGACTTAATGTCGTTGGGATTTCATCAGACACAAGCGCAATTGAGTGGAAGTTTAGGATAGAAGCTGATGGGTTACCCTGGTTAAATGTATCCGATCTTAAAGGTAGATATGGAGTAGTTCAAAAAGTATATCATGAATTCCCTTCCAAAGAAATAGCTAGTACAACTAATGTGGTGATAGATGATCAGGGAAGAATTGTAGCTTGGGACGTAAATGGCCCTGAACTTGAATGGTATATATGGAAGTTAACACAATAACGAAATTAATAAATGATCTTCCATAAGAAATCTTTAAGAAATTTAGAACAGGCATAAAATGCCTGTTCTATTCTTTCTAGGGCAGGTTATTGTTTGTACAATCTGTTAGTTAATCCGCTTTCATTATACAGAGCATAAGAATTTGAGCCAAAAGTTATTGATGCCTCTTGTCCTGCTGTGCCGCCTGTGATGAGTTGTGATGCTGAAGCATCAATGAATAATGACTTGGTTGTTCCATCACTAAAGTAAGCCTGGGCAACACCAAATACTCTCTTGTGATCGTTTGCTTTTGCAACAAATACGCCAGCAACTGCGATTACAATTGCAATTAAAGTGATTACTTTTTTCATAAACTAACTTGCCTTTT
>CBIMFG010000073.1:0-9391 GCA_966243125.1 uncultured Niastella sp. | reverse complement strand
GTTGCTGCCATATTGGTAGCCCACTCACCATTCACCATTCACCATTACAATTGTTTCATAATAACTTTATTCTCCACCATCGCCGGAATATAGATCTTCTTCTCATTTGCATTCAGGTAAAAATCTGCGGGACCGCCAATGAGGGGCCAATCGAGTTTGGTGGCCTGATTTGTTTTGAGATCAACTTTTTCTACAAAACCAGCCGCATGGTCAATAGCGCCCCAGTCAGACACCACCAGGGTATGATCATCGAGCAGGGCGAGGCCGTCAAAAGCGCCATGAACGTCGGTTATTTTTTTATAACCAGGCTGTTGATTTTTCCAGGTGATAACACCCAGTTCACCACCCTTCATATTTTGAAAATCAAAACTGCAGGTGTACAAACGCTGGTTTGCTTTATCATACGCAATGCCATTGGCGCCTTTTACATTGGCAACAACAACACGCACGTCGCCGGTTCTTATATTCACCTCTGCAATCTTGCCCACATCGGTACACGAAGCAAACAAGGTGAAGTCATCCTTTGTAGCGAGGTCGTTTATAAAGGTGGAGCCGGTACCGGGTGACAAATTTATTTCAGTAAACTTTTTGCCGGTAGCTAATTCATAACCAATCACGCGATCAATATCAGCTACGTACAGCATACCGCGGATGATAGCCGTTCCCTTAGGCGCATTGAGTTTGGTAGTATTAAAAGTGCGTTCTATCACTTTGCCATCGAGCGATAATTTGCTGATGTAGCCATCCCCATCCTTTGAAGTGGGATCAAGGGCCTTACCCAAATTGGTTACATACAAAAATTTGCCCTCGGAGATCACGCTTTCGGGATGCGACAAAGCCGAGCTATCCTGCGCCATGGCGTTAATAACCAACACCATACCAGTCAAAAATGAGAGTAAAGGTTTCATCTGATTTATTTTATACCGCTAAGATATTTTATACGGTGCCGGGTATAATAACGGTAAAAGCTCATTTTATTGTCTTTTTGGTGAATGGTCAGTAGTGAGTAGTCAGTAGTGAGTAAGCTCGCTATTACTCAGACATCCGAACAATCGGGAACCCACTCACTACTGACTACTCACTACTCACTGACCAACTGGTTAACTGATCAACCTCCTTACTCCTCAAACTATTCGGAGTTACGCCGTACTTCTGCTTAAAGATTTTTATAAAATGCGGACTATTCTCAAACCCACATTCCAGCGCTACTTCCGATACATTTTTATGCGAGTGCAACAGCAACATGCGGGCGTGTTCAAGCCGCTGATCGTTGATCCATTTTTTGGGTGCACTGTTGTACTGTTGTTGAAAATCGCGTTTAAAAGAAGCCAGGCTGCGTCCGGAGAGCTTTGCCAGCTCTTCGAGCGACAAGGATTGAAACAAATGTTTACGAACAATAAAATCAATGTCGGGCGGCTGGCCAAAAGCAATGCTTTGAAAGAAGGCTTTTACCTGTTGCCCTTGCGGGCCAGCCAGCAATAACAATAATAACTCCTGCAACTTCAATTGTAAAATGCTCTCCAGCCCCGGCAGTTGTTTTCCAAAATAACCCATGAACTGCGTTTTAAAACCATTCAACAAGTCGTTGGTAGGAATAACCAGGTGCGCCGTTGTAGCAGGCGATTGCGTGGTGGTTAACTGATGCGTATGCAGGAATTTCTTTACAAAATCATCCGTAAAAAATAACAGCAGGGCTTCATAGCTCAGTCCGTCGGGCACAAATTCAGATAGGGCGTAAATGCCGCGTTTTAACAACACCAGGTGACCGGCTTCGGCGGTATGGGTTTGTTCTTCAATATGCAGGAACTTATGGCCATGCAGCACAAAAATGAGCGTATGCTCGGTGATAAAACTGGTTCTTTTACCAGCAGCAGAAGCCTTTCTATGCCGGGCCAGTGGCGTACTGCCCACTTGCAGCACATTCAGATCTTCCTTGCCGGTTGATGAGGTGGGAAACCGTACTAACATCCTGCAAAGTAAAGAAATCCTTAAATAAGGGTCATTCATAATGTTTACACCTATAAATAATACCCTCATTCGCAGTAGGTTAAATTGAATTGTTGAGAGGAAGTTAACATGACTGGAAATGTTAACGAGCCTATAGCTATAAACCAATTGGCCAATAGCGTAAAATTCAGTAAATTATACTAGCCAAATACCCCAATATCCTCGCACAAACATCGATTGCCTTCCGCACAAGCCCAACTATAAAAAAAACTTACATAATATGACAGCTCTAACTAACAACCCCGTTGTCTATTTTGAGATCGGTTGTAAAGACCTATCGAAAACGGCTACTTTTTACTCCGATCTTTTTGGCTGGACACCCACCGGCATTCCTATGGCCTCACTCATTAACACCAATACTGAAGAAGGTATTCAGGGACAGATCACTTCACTGGGTCACAATCCCCACAACTATGTATTGTTCTATATACAGGTAGACGACATAAACGAAGCCTTGTCGAAGATCATTGAAGCAGGCGGCCGAAAACAGGTGGGGCCGGTGATACTCCCAAACAACAAACAGTTTGCGTGGTTTACCGACCCCGAAGGAAACCTGGTAGGATTGGTGACACGCTAAATGCTCAACGCTTAACGCTTAACGCCTTAAACCCTTTAACAGAAACTAACTTTTAACCTTCAGCATTCCGCGTTTTGCGTTCTGCGTTCCGCGTTTTCTTCCGAATTATACAATCTGGCGCAGAAGGCAGTTGGTATTTTCGTGTATCTTTAGAAACGTATTACCATGACCTACTATGAAATAAAGCCGGGCCAACTGTTACAACAGTATATCAAATGTTACTATGTGTATGAATCATCAAGTCACCTAACATTTGAGGATACCGTGTTTCCCAGTGGTTGTATGGAAATTATCTTTAACCTGGGCGCCGGTAACTGGCAAACCCAACCTGCAGAAACATTTGTTACCCACGCATCCATTGAGCTATGGGGACAACTCAGCCGGCCCCTGCCCGTACGATCTATAGGCTGCAATACCATGCTGGGCGTTCGCTTTTATCCGCATGCAGCTGCAAGTCTGTTGCCCGATAAAGCCAGCCTGTTTAACAACCAGGTGATTGATTATCGCGACATAGCCAACCAATCAATACATACTTTACAAACACAACTACTGGAAACCAGCACCTGGAACAAACGCATCGCCCTGCTGGAAACTTACTTATTACAACAACTGCAACAGGCGGGTAAAAGATTAGATAAAGTAGCCGTGCTGAAAGACCTGATGCACGAACTGCGTCACCAGGATGTATACGACACCATGGAAACCATTGCAGCACGTTACGGCATATCTGCCCGTTATATGCAACAGTTATTTTTACAATACACCGGTCTTACCCCAAAATTATACAGCCAGATCAACCGGTTTCAACACAGTCTGCGCCTGGTTACCAACAGACAAACGTCCCTTACTGATATTGCTTACGAATGCGGTTATGCCGATCAATCTCATTTTATAAAAGAGTTCAAAGCATTTACCGGCACTACCCCATCAGGTTATTCTATCAACAATTCACCCGTTACACTGGCGGCTGCCCAGGAACAAGTTTCACCCGTATTGGTTTAATTTAGCAGCTTCCGTTTTATACAATTTCTTCTTTTCTATGGCTGATAACTTTGTACTGTAAACGATATTAAAGAACAGTAAATTATCAGCTATGTTAGCCCGCTTTAAACAATTACACCAATCGCTTTTTATTTTACCCAATGCCTGGAATCCCAAAAGCGCCTTGCATTTTCAGCAGGAGCATTTCCCGGCAGTAGCTACTTCCAGCGCAGCGGTGGCCAACAGCTTGGGTTATGAAGATGGCGAAGCCATGCCCTTTGAGGAGTATCTGTTGATCGTTCGCAGAATAGTAGCCACGGTACAGGTTCCGGTAACCGTAGATATAGAAATGGGATACGGAAAAACCAATGCAACTATTGTTGCCAACATTAAAAAGTTGACAGACCTGGGCGTTGCCGGCATTAACATCGAGGACTCTACCATTCACTCGGGTAACAGAACACTACAGAACGCCCACCAATTTGCCGAAAGGATTGCTTTTATAAAAAACAAGGCAGACCTGTTTGTAAACGTCCGCAGTGATACTTATTTATTGAACGTAGCCAATAAACAATCCGAAACCCTGGCACGCATACCATTGTATGAAGCCGCTGGCGCCGATGGTATTTTCTTACCCTGCATTAGTGCAGCAGCAGATATAGCAGCAGCAGTTAACAGCACCACTCTGCCCATTAACGTTATGTGTTTACCTCAGCTACCAGATTTTGAAACATTGCGCACCCTGGGTGTAAAGCGCGTGAGTATGGGTCCGTTTTTATTTAATAGGTTGTATGATGGTATTACGCCGCTAACGCAGGCTATTACTGCCACGAATAATTTCTCGCCGTTATTTGCGCAATAACTAACTTCGGCCGCAAATTCATAACACATGAACAAACGGCCGCATGTTATTTGTTTAATGATGACATCAGTTGATGGCAAAATACTGGGTGAAAAATGGGGTAATAACAAACAGGTGAAACTACTCACCGAAAGTTTTGAGAAAGTGCACGAGCTTATTGGCAACAAGAACTGGATCGTAGGACGCACCACCATGGAAAAGGACTTTACCAAATACGCCAAACCGGTATACAAAGAAGTGAGCCATGCTATTAGCCGCGAAGATTTTGTAGCAAACCGCAACGCAGATTCTTTTGCCGTGGTAATTGATGGACAGGCCAAACTGGGTTGGAACAGCAGCGATATGCTGGGGCAGCATGTTATTACCGTGTTAACGGAATCGGTAAAAGACAGCTACCTGGCGCACCTGCAGGAGATTGGCGTGTCGTATATTTTTGCAGGTAAAGATTCAATTGACCTGACAGTGATCCTGGAAAAGTTAAGCGCCTTATTTGGTATTGAAACGCTGATGCTGGAAGGCGGCGGGCACCTGAACGGCAGCTTTTTGAACGAAGGATTGATAGATGAATACCACCAGTTAATATTACCACTGGCCGACGGCCGGCTGGAAACCACGTCTGTTTTTGAGATAGAAGAAAAGAACAGAAAAATGGATGCTACCCTGCTGCAGCTGCAGGAAGTAAAACAGATAGAGCACGAAGTGGTTTGGTTACGCTATAAAGTGTTGGACCGGGTGTGAGCAACTTTTTGCAGTAATTTATCGTCCTAATTACAATTAAAACACAACGATTCTGAAACACTTAGTTTTTTGCCTCTCCTGCATGATTGCATTAACGGCAGCTGCCAAACCCGAATTGCCCCTGGTTTTTGGCGATCACATGGTTTTACAACGCGATAAACCGGTACCTGTATATGGGAAAGCCAGCGCAGGCGCTGCGGTGAAAGTGCTGTTTGGGAACCAGGTAAAAGAAGGAACAGTGGGTGCAGATGGTACCTTTCAGCTTTTGCTGGATGCTATGCCTGCGAATAGCGTCGGACAATCCCTTTTTGTGATCAGTGGCGATACCGTTGAATACAAAGATGTGCTGGTGGGCGAAGTGTGGCTTTGTTCCGGACAAAGCAATATGGAATATACCATGAACAGAAGTGCGCATTGGTATAAGGCCAAACGGTCACAGGGTTTGGATTCGGTACAGGTGAGCCAGGAAAACAATCCCGCCATCCGGCTTTTTTTGGTACACCGCGATCTTAACAAACCATCTGATCGTAACAAAGGCTGGCAAAAAGCAGCAAATCCCTGGGTAGGACAATTTTCCGCAGCGGGTTATTATTATGCCCGGGAATTGCAGGCGCGGTTGAAGGTGCCCGTGGGCATGATCGCAGCATCTGTACCCGGATCGGCCATTGAACCCTGGTTGCCGGCCCGTAAGATCACGGATACATTGGAACCTGCCGGTAAATTTTTCAGCGGATTGATTCACCCCCTGGCGCCTTATGCGTTAAAAGGCTTTCTATGGTACCAGGGAGAAACCAATTGTATGATGGACCAGCGCGAAGAGTACACGAAGAATATGAAGTTGCTCATTACCAGCTGGCGCGGTCTTTGGACAAACGACAGCCTGCCTTTTTATTATGTGCAGATTGCGCCTTATAATTACAGTCATTACAAAGGCAAGGCTGTACTGAACGACCGCAGCATCGCGTTCTTTCACGAGGCCCAGGACAAAGTGCTGCCTATTACAAAAAACACTGCCCGCATTATAACCACTGACCTTGCCGACAACCTGGAAGACATTCACCCCACCTATAAATGGGAAATTGGAAAACGGCTGGCCTGGCTGGCCCTTGACCATACCTACAAAATAAAGCAGGTATCTGAAGGACCACGCATTGCTACGGTAAACTTCAAGGATCATAAAGCCCAGGTAAATTTCGTAAACCCCAAATTAGGATTGGTAGCGCATGACAGCGCTCAGCTCACCGGTTTTGAACTGGCGGGTGCAGATGGTAAATTCTATCCGGCAACAGGTGTTGTAAAGAAGAAGAAATATGTGGTGGTAAGCTCACCAGCTGTTACTGATCCCGTATCGCTGCGATTTGCCTGGAAGGAAGATGTAATGCCGAATTTATATAATAAAGCAGGCTTGCCTGCGGAGCCTTACAGGACGGGAACTGAATAAATGAATTAAAAAAGGTTCACCAGCGCGGTGAACCTTTTTTTATCACGTTTGCGGTGCTGCTTTTTTATACCCGGAATTTCCTATAACAACCTTTACTTTTTTAGCATTTGCTTCCAGCGAGGTGGTTTCGGGGTATTGCGTTTTGTCGGGCAGGGTATTATATTTTATATTGAAAATTACCTTGTCTTTGGGATCATCAATATAAGTATTGACATCAATGGCAAGGATAATCTTTTTCACTTTATCAATGGTTACGCTCAGTCCATCACCTTGCTGATTATAATCCAGAAAATCAAGTTTGATCTTTTTGCCGGGTTCCAATACATGCAGGCTTGTTTTACCAGCTGCATATAATTGTTGTATTTTTTCTGCGTCGGGCGGAAGATAGGTTTGAATTTTTTCAATGGATTTTTGAATATAGTCAGCCATGTCTTCTTTTTTGTTAGCCGCTATTTTTCCCTTCAATCCGCCCTTACTCTTGGCTTGCGTTGACCCACCTGTTTCCACTTTAACGAGCTTTCCATCTACACTGTAATAGCACTGACTCTGTTTTTTGGATTTCTCCTCCCCTTTTACAAAGGTGGTGGTGGTTTCTATCCATTCATATTTTTTTATTTTCTCTCTGCTTTCAACCAGGTTGGTTTTAATGATGGCAACTGTTTCTTTTACTTCGGCCTGTGCCTGGGCAAACAATTGCACTGTTCCGCACCACATAAATCCTGCAAGGGCTAAAAAGTACTTTTTCATGGCTTACACTCCTTTGGATGTAAGTTTTATCATTTTCTTTCCTTAGCCAAATAAACAGGCTGCAGGATAGCCATGATTTATAAATCTTGACAACTCAAATTCTTTTTTGGGGAAAAGTTCAACGGGAAGGTTTAGCCAAGAGAAAGATCATTTTTTGTATAAAACTCTTCAAGACCAATGGTGCCGTTCAGTTGGCGGGCGTGCGGGGTTGACTTTGACCGGTTGGCTTTGGCTATTTGTGCGATAGCATCCAGGATCTCTGCCGGGGGATTGGCGCCATAGGTATTTTGAACCTGTTGTTGCAAGGTGCGCATTTCCAGGATAGCCAGGCGTTGTTCTTCAATACTGTTATGAATGGTGTTCATATAGGGCAAATTTCTGCGTCTCAATATAAACCCTTTATAACAGAGCCAATTCAATAGTTCTACGGTATTTAGCACCGTATTTTTACGGGGGAAAAGCAAAAAGGCCCCCGCCAGGCTGGCAGAGTGCCCAAAAAAAGATAAGGGTTACTGACTACAACAAGGGTAGTCAAATTTCTTCACCGAATCGTTCCGGTAAGCCACAGCCATATAATAAAGCGGCAAACGTTATTAGCAATAATAAAATATACTTCATAATTATTTACCTACATAACGAAAAGTACCACCTGGCGAATCCAATTCATATAAATAAGTCTCGTTTGTGCTATTCAATTTAAATTGTTTTTTATACTTCTTTTTATCCAGGTTAAATATGTGAAGAATATTAAAATACTCCTGCAGCCATGACTTTTTATATTCTATTTTATAGTGATACAGGTGCTGCTTTTCACCAACATATTTATCATAGTCAAAATCCAGATAAATTAATTTAATGGGATCAGAAATCAATTTTTTAAAATCATCTTTTTTCATTGATAGGTTACCAGGGTAATAATCTACAGATATAATCTCACTTGAATTTTCCGTGATTGCTCTGATCTTTAAATTGGAAACAGCACCGACAGGGATTTTTTCATCAATTGTTATAATTAGATCGAAATTTATTTTCTCTATCTGGCTATAAACAGCTGATACAGAAATACCGGATAAGAAAAGAAACATAAATTTCAGCATAAGAACGAATTATTATTATGATGTAACATCATTAAATAGGAAGGCATTGTACTAATTCGGCGAAGCGCTGTTATTTCCTGGCAATCGCATCGTATCAATGGCTCCAATCCTTATCAATTCGTCTATATCGCTTGCTAATTGAACTGAGGGACCGGGTATAACGAATGATAAATAGTCAATAGAATAGCTCATCGATGCCGATGTAGCAAAGGACCCTTTACTATATTCCTTTACCGCTTGGGTTATATCGGCACTTCCCTTTACTATTCTGGGATAAAAACCTTCGTCAAAATCTCTCCTGGTAATATATCCAATGCCAAAGCCGTTTACTTGAATTTCATGCTTTTCAACAGCATTCTTTGCAACGATCAATTTAACCTCACCCGAATAGTTGGATACAACCACAATGCGCATCCTTGGCTTATAGTCGGCAATAGCGTATATACCTACAACAATGATAATGATTATAGATGCAAAAGTTAACGAATGCCAATCTGTATTCAGCAGCCGCTTTATAAGAAATCCTATTCCAACAGCAGCGACGCCTGCAATCAGGGAAACAACCCCTACGATCAGCCATGGCGGCAAAATCATAGTGATGGTTTCCGATAACATTTTGGAGATGCCATATACCGATGCAACAATGCCTGAAATTATTATGACTACCTGAATTATTTTTTTCATTAGCTTCTGTACAACATTTACAGTCCTGATAATTAAAATGCCAAAAAAACGGCTCCACAATCCCGAAAGTTGCTGTAGTCATTAAATATTTTAAAAAAAAGCATGAAATATTTGGCTACCTACATGCAGGTAGGTATCTTTGGGGTCAATATAACAGACATGAAAGACGTTGGTACAAGAGAAAGGATTATAGCCCTTGGAAGGAACCTGATGCAGGATATTGGTTATCATTCTTTCAATTATAAACAGATTGCCAA
>CBIMFG010000072.1:0-9404 GCA_966243125.1 uncultured Niastella sp. | reverse complement strand
CTTTACTTGCTACTTTTCTTAAAACCTTCCGTATCGATTCTTCATCAGTTCCTGGCCAGCCGTCGTTTTCAAATGCCATTTTCAGCTGTTTGGCAAATGTTGCAGAACTACCATCTTCAAGCGTTAAGCGCTCTTCCAGATTTGACCGCGACTTTTTAATCAGACTGCTAATCAAGATGGCAGCGCCCCCCAATACAGCTAATCCAATCAGGCTATATTGAATTTTTTCGCGTGTTGTTAAAACAGATTGTACGGAAGGCATAAATTAGAAGTGGTTTGGTCAATCTTGTGCAAACAGGCGGAGCTTACACTCCCAAATACTTTTTC
Organism: uncultured Niastella sp.; assembly: GCA_966243125.1. GTDB lineage: Bacteria > Bacteroidota > Bacteroidia > Chitinophagales > Chitinophagaceae > Niastella. Next base: position 9,077 of record CBIMFG010000072.1, on the reverse strand, counting down.
GCTAATGCTGTTTTTACAGGATCTGTTTTTACAATATGAGCGAGTTTAGTCAGCTCTGATGCATTTAAGTGAGAAGCCAGAGTTGCTAATGCAGCAATTTTATCATTTGCTTCTTTTTCCAGTAAAGCAGGAATACGAATATTGAAATTGTAGTCTTTCATAAATTTTAGTATTTTAAAAATTGGGAGATTATGCAGCAGCTTGATGTGTCGCACCTGGTTGTAAACCGAGCTGGGTTAGCACGAAATCTATTTTGGTTGGTGCTGCGGCCAAAGCATCCAGAATACTAAATACGCCGACCATTTGTTGTTCATTGAACCTTTCCTGCATCTGTTCGATTAAAGACAGGCGGTTACGTGTTTCTTCATCCATGCCAGGGTTATCCGGCTGTTTTTCAAAGCTCACCTGGCTGGTTGGTTCGACCGGCGGTGGTAATTCCGTTGGTTGATCAGCACCTAAAAGACCAGCCAAAGCCTGACCACCAGGTATACGAGCAATATTTTGTTTAACAAGAGATTTTAACATCATGCTAGCTACTTCACCTATGCTTATTGCATTTGTGAACCGTTGTGTTTCCATTTCCTTTATACGCCGTTCCAGTGTTTCGGCATATTCTTCGGACTCTGTTAATTGCAGCTTTGTGTCCTTTAATTGTTCTTTTAACCGCTGAACCTCATGTTCTCTTTCGCGTTCTGCAAGTTTATCAGCAATTACCTGGTCAATTTCTCCCAATCCGTTCAATGCAACTGACCTGTTTGATATATCACCCTGAAGTGAAAAAGAATACCGAGTATTACGGTTTGTACCTGGGCCATCGAATATCAGAATGCTTATGTTTCTGGTATCGCCTTTAATTTCCTGTTCATAGTCGTCAAACTCTGTAATATCATCAGTCCGTGATACAACCCGGAAACCATCTATCATAATTTCATAGTCTTTTTTCCTTCCTTTTTCAGCTTCCCGTTGCAGATAGCGTTTTAGGCTGTCGATTTTATGCTGATCAAACTTTAAGTCGTGGAGGGGCATAGTCGTTATTTTGAATGATTACCTGAATAAATTGTACATGCTGTAAATGACTGGCATAGTTTTCTACCTCAATAATACCCTGGTGTTCATACTGAAGCTCGTTTACATTATCGACTGTCAAATCATAAATGCCGTACTGACTTTGTATCCGCACCATAAATGGTGGGTGTATTAGTAAATACAGATGAACATCTGCATGAATGTTGATTTTTTCCCGTGGCCGTAAAACAAAGTGGCGTAATCGCAAGTAATATTGATCGGAAAATCCAAGCTCTTGCATCCTGCCACGTAGATAATCCTGCGCCAATGCGGTTGTCATAATCTCATCATTTTGGTCCACAATGTGATGGCTACCCGGTATTGAACGTTTTTCGATAAGGATTTACCTAACAAATCTTTGTAATTACCATAAACACTATTGCAGGCAGGCAGATTAATGGTTTCTGGTTTTGATCTGCCCCTTTGTGCCAGACCATTGGTCAACAGTGCATTTGAATGGGTGAAACCGGCCTGATATACTTTTAAACCTAAATCTGCTTTTAGGGCAGTCGCAGGCTCCAGCTTAACAATACTATTGTAGCAGCCATTAGCTTTACCAGTTGTCTGTAACTGAAGGAATCCAACTTGACCGGTACCAACTACTGGTGCTGTATCTATCAATTGAACACTGGTGATAATGCCCGTAATAGCAGTAACGTCGCGTGGTATATTAAATTCAAAATACTGTTGTTGGCCCGCGCGGATAATCAATAGAGTTTGTATGAGAATATCACCATTCATATTTCCTTCTGTTCGCAGTCCAGGTATATACTTATACGATACGGTTCAAAGGCTAATCGGGAATCGTTTTGGTCCCTGTATTCAATTTTCACAATCCCATTTCCTACAGGTAAATTACCAGTGTCATAATAGCGTTGGTTGGGTGAAATATTGATACCAGACATAAGCAATTTTGATTCGTAACTTTCTGGAAATACTTCTTGCTTATTCACTTCAATTTTTTGGGAACCACGGTAGTAAAGCAGATCTTCCTTATCAGCGGTGAGTAGAATCCCTTTAATGAAGGTGATTGTCTTATCCAACTCGAAAGATTGAGAATAAATTTTATCCGCAGAAGTAATTGCTACATCGAAACGCTTTTTTACAATGATGCTCATAAAGTGCTTTTTTAAAATGCAACAGGTAGACACCTGCCGCCTGGAGTTTCCATAGGTATTGAAATGGAACTATGGGGTAGTAATCGTTCCATGCAGACCGGCATACACATAGGTATTAGCCGGTATTCCATCTGTGCTACCCAGTTCTATGGTTAATTCGATCAAAACATCGTCCACTATTAGGCGAGGGTTGGCTAACTTATAATAACCAAGCGGTACAAAGTTGTAAGACTGTGTGCGGAAAACGTAGTTTGATGTCTCCGGTACAATCTGCTTCTTGTTGTATTTGAGATTAAATTCACCATTCAATAATGCAGGGTAATTTTCCAACCCCCGATAGTCGGCAGCAATGACCTTATCTTTTGAACTATCAGCTGCCGTTGCTGCGAGTAATACAACACCAGAAACAAGGAGCGCCTGATTTTTAGGTAGTTTTGCGTTACTAATGTTGCGCAACCCCACTTCCTTGTCATCCTGGGTTTCCCACATCTTAATTGTTTTTGAGTTCACGGGTTTGATAGAATAAAGCATAGTATCAGCCAATCTCAATTCACCTTTCACAAGGGCTTCTTTAATAGTCGCAGGTAGTTCAGCGAAAAACTTTTCCATTTCTGCTCGGCTACCCTTGGAAGGTGCGCCAGTGGATGCCAGTTTATTAATTGTACGTTGCCGTTTAACGGGGTTCATTTTGCGCAATGCACCGATCAACTCATCACCATCGGGGCCGTCAATCCCTAACAGCGCACCCTGGTTGTTATATTCTTCAATTGCACCGAGGCCATCGAGTCCTAGCATAAGTTTACGTTTTAAAGGTTTTACAATAAGATATCAGATACATCGGAAAGTTCTGCCAGTGGTCCCTGAATATCAGATTCAGCCAGTGGTCCCTGCATACCAGGAAGTGCATCATCAGCAGTCCCGAAACTGTTACCGTTCATTTGCAGGCGCGAAAAAGCGCTATTCTCAATTTGATCTTCCACATTACTAAGCTCTGCCAAGCCAGCAACTTCGTTTGCGTAGTTAAAATACTGGAGTTCCCCTATGCCGGCTACAGTAGTCGCTGCTTTCTTTTTAATAATTTTATCCAGGTATAACTTTTGCGAAAAGGAATCTTTAAATGCCATTACACGTTCTTTCACCCCTTCCAAACCATCGTCCACGCCAGCGACAGAAGAAGATTGAAAACCATTTGCCGCCATCATACCAATGCCAAAGAGGCTCAAAAGTCTACTGCCTCGATAATGGCCGAAAGCTGCAACGCCTACGCCGATAGCCAGGGATGGTTTTCCGATTGCGCTGCCAGCGATACCACCAGCAAGCACACCAACGAGCAGATCTTTGCCTGTTTCGATTAGTGTATTTTTAATATTCCCCTTTGTGTCAAGCCCGCTTGTCATTGAAAGCAGTTGAGCGCGCTCCGCTTTTTTAGCGTATTTATTTTTTGAAGCCATAGTTTATTTTTTTATGAGTGAGGTACAGGATTGCTACAAAAGACTTACAGCCTTCTTTTTACCACTTTTATGTTTCTTTTTCTTACGCGACTTCTTTTTCCCGGGTGGGCCTGCAAGCCCGGATACTGGTTTATTGGCTGGCTTAAGCAACTTCATTCCGATAACGAGAGCAGCAACACCGCCCACTCCGATCACTGTAGGCAATAACCACTTTCTGTTTTTTTGCCAGAAACCTTCTTTGGTGGTGGTGGTTGAGTCAGTAGCTGCGGCATTCATAGTTACTGTGGATGTATCAGTGGAGCTTGCATCGCCTTCAGGCCCATTATCCACAAGTGCAACTGCACTATTACTTTCTGGTGCAACACGGGCTGTCGTCATACTTTCTGAATAGTCAGCGGCGGCAGGGGCGGATGCTGGGACAGCAGCCGGTACAGATATTTCGGGCAATGCTGCACTCGATGAATTGCTGACAGCCGGTGTATCTACTATTTCCTTATCAGCTGCTGCGGTTTCACCCTCTGCGAAATCTTCGGAACCTTTTTGATTAGAGCCAAAAATATTTCCAATGCTTTTTAAAATTTTGGCGATTGCTGCTACTGCGCCAGATGCTGCCGCGACTGCTGCAGAAGTAGCCACCCCTAATTCCCCGAGTTCTCCTAGACCTTCGAAACCTTCCATGCCACGTATATTTTCATCGTAATATATATCTGGTCCGAGAAGTTGAGCTAGAGGGGTGGAACTGTCCATATATAGTACAGAGGCGTCACTGCTGAGAAAACCGATACCGCTTAGGGCCACTTCATTATTTTTATTTCCTTTGCCCTTCAAGATGGCTTTTTTTAAATTATTCGGATTACCACCTGCTGTTGTAAAAATATTCTCCAGCTTTTCTCTCGTCTTTACCAATTTCTGAAATTTGTCAGCAATAATGCCACGCCTTGTTGCTTCTTCAGGCGTTAAGTATGCGTACTTTAAGCGGCTTGCAACCTTAAAAAGATTCAGTTTCATGGCGGCAAGAAAACCATTTCGCAACAATACTGTAGCAGGGTTGATCTTATTAATCTTACTTATCACCTTTTTAAAAAAACCCTTCTTCTTTCCCTTTGCTTTTGCCTTTGCCTTCCCGAGTTCTCCAATACTATATCCATCAAACACTAGGTCGTTTCCTCTTTCGCTTAAGCCGCTTCCATGTAAACCGTCCAAATATTGTAAGTCCATAGTAATATCTTTTTTTTCACTGTAAGGAACTTCATAGTCAAATTGATCAGTAACACAATCAATGGTAATAAATCGCGCTCCGTCAATTACCACAGGATAAATGTGCTGAAAGTGGTCACGTTTGTACTTTGTTATCCGCAGTTTGTGCGGTATTTGTAAGTTGGTCAGAATACTACTTATAAATGTGCTGTAACAATCACAATCAACACCAGTTTTTCTATCCCGCCACGTTCGCCGAGGACTTCGGATCTGTTCTAATCCATCATCATCTTTTTTGTATGCCACATTTTGGTATACAAAATGCCAGATGTTGCTACACGTTTCCTGCAATGTTCTACCGGCCAACCTTTGCGAGATGCCCTTTGTTTGTGCCAGTGTTTTTCCCACCACTTTATGAATAAAGTCAATAGTGTCCTCCAGAGTGGCGTTTTCTTTTACAGTCTTATCCTTATTCATAGCGGCGGGAAACAGATAGTCATATTCTCGCCCCAACTTGATATATCTTTTACTCCCTGCCTCCATGATTTACTTTTTGAGCGTTATTTCTTTTTTATCATCATACGGAATTTTCGACCAACCTAAATCTATAGTAGTAATAGTCTGAACAGTGAGAATTATGCTTTCCTTATTAATCAAAGCCTTGATAGCATCATAGGCCACGGATAAGGCACTTATTACACCGATCTCCACCATCATGTCATCAATCACAACATGACCATACGCAGGGATTTCTATGTCTTTGTTAATTACCTGGCTACTGCCGAGCGTCGTACCTTGATGACTGATTTTTATATAGGGGAATTTCACTTTAAAGCTGGCAGCGGTCGGATTTTTTAAAATTGCATTCACTTTTATTTTTAAGCCAGTCAGATTTACCGAATGAATGGCCGCGCTGGGAATAACCTCAAGCTGAACCGAAGCTCTTTTCATGCGAGCAAAATAGCTTATCACCGCTATGATACCGGCACCAACGGCAGTTCCAAGAATTATTTTATTCAGAGATGCCATTATCTGATTTTTTGTGTTTGTTTTTGCGCTTGGGGATATGCTTTTCCGATTCCAGCTTTTGTTCAATTTTCCTTTTACGTTCCAGGTATTCACCCGCCATTTTAAACCCAAGCCAGATTAATCCTCCAACGCCGGCCTTTAATGCATACTCTAAAAGTCCCGTCACATCAATGTTTGCCAATAAAATAGTTCCAGGTAAAAACACATTGTTGATAGCGCCCTGATACGCGGTTGTTTCAGTTCTCATAATATTGGATTTACTATTAAGTAATTTCATTCACCATCTTCCATGCCATCTGGTGTTCCCAATTTGTCAAGAATAATTTTGATCTGTTTTACAGAGTAAAAGTGACCGATTCTTATACCAATATCTTTTTCAAAAGGCTTTAACCATTTTTTAAAGGTTAGTTTACTAACACAGTATAGACTGGCAATCTCTTTTAAGGTGTAAGCTCTAATCTGCATCGTGTTTACGGTTTTTCGTTGGCTTTTCATATAAGCTGTTTAGACAGTAGGATGTATTTAAGCGTTAACTGCCCGAGCAGGCTAATCAAGTTGTATTGCCGAAGCCGGTATAGATTGTCATGTATCTTCAACAACACACGAGATGTTGGCTGATTTATAAAATCCCAATATCCTTTGGCTAGTACTGTTATACCTTCCAGGTAATGTGGTGGTTCTACTCTATTTTTTTTAATCAACCTGTGTAATTCCTCCGTTGAGGCGTACCCATTGGCAAAATCTGGGTTCAACCACACTGCAGGCGGATCTATGACAATGGGGGAGGTCGCAGATAGCGTTCTATTAATTAAGAGAACTTTTTCGCAAAAAGTGATAAATGACGCCTGGGTTTCAGGGATAGATAATAGATGCAGTTTAATAAAATTATGGCAGCGAACAGTCTTATCCCTTTTAATCTTTTCAAAAGGCCACAATGCAAGTAGTGCAAATTGCCAGGCTGCTGCTATATAACTTTCGATCGAAAGGACCGGATAACCTGTTGCGATATTGATAACCTTAGTCATACTGCTGTCTTTGTAAGAACAAATATCCAACAGCGATAAACAATGGTTTACTGATTTGGTGCGCTTTCAAACGTTTGCAATCTATATTACCCGATAATATTCAAATTGGTTTGATTCTGCTCAATAACAACGGTTATACTATTATGTGACTAACAATTACGTTCATGTTGAATCCTATTTGATATTATACCATAGCATTCGATCAGAATTGAAAATGCATTTCGAGATTGTTAAAACGCGATTGAAATATTTAGATCAATCGTAATACGTGAGTATAATTACAAGTTTGCACTTATCCGTTAGCTATAGTTTTCCGTAAATTCTAATCAAATTCTAATCTTTTAACTATTTGTATGGAGCTTTGTGTATGAAATAATTCTAAATTATAATCAATTTAATAAGACCAAAAATAATCAGACTTCAACAGGGTTAACCGACCCGGCTAAGGGAAATCATGTATATAAATCTTATCCGGCTTTATATAAAAAAGGCTTAATACCAATTGAAAATCTAAACCCTCAGCACATGAGACCCTTGGTTCACGAAATCAAACCGTACAAACACAAAGAGCTGGCCGTCCTGTATGGTGTATCAAAGCAAACCTTTTCTAAATGGCTAATTCCCTTCAAGGAAAAAATAGGAGAAAGAACAGGCCATTATTATTCAGTTGAACAGGTTAAAACCATCTTTGTAGCACTGGGCATTCCCTCTAGCTTGGATGACATGATCTAAATCGGGTTACGCAACTCTCCACTTTAAAAGTCCAATCGAAACCACAACCAGGCAACCTTATTAATTATAATAATAGTAGATGATGTTGTTTTGCTAACTCGTCATCTTCAAAATTTATTGAGCAATTTCATGATTGAATATTGCCATATCATCTTTGTATATTATTATAGTATCGTGCATTTTAAAAGTATCGCTGCCGCATTATAAATTATTTTTGCATCCAGTTTTCTGCCCCTGTTGCAACATTTTACCGTGGTGGTTTTTAGTTCGTTAATTCAAGGCATATTTACATTTAATGACAAATTAAAAAATGACGTAAATTTACCAAGTAATAACTGTAACCTTAGCAATGATTCCGATTAAAACCCTTATAACAAGATGAATATCATCACATTGCAAGTTTGCATAGTAGACGATGATGAAGATGATCGTTTTATTTTTACTCAAGCGCTACGTGAAACAGGAATTCCTATTACTGTGTCACAGGCAGCCAACGGTCTAGAGTTGCTAGATCTTTTAAAGAAGAATTCTGAAAAGCCATATATTATATTTTTGGACATTAACATGCCACTATTGGATGGCCTGAAGACCTTGGAACGAATTCGGTCAATTGAATCATATAAGGAAACAAAAATCATTATATTTTCAACTTCCGAAAATCCTGACTCAATACGTTTGGCATACCAGCTTGGAGCGCAACTATACTTAAAAAAGCCCGATCATTATAGTGTTTATATTCTCCTTCTTGAATCTTTACTCGCAGGTTCAGTCAATAATTTAGCAGTACCAGAGACTTTTATCAGGCGAGGTTAATCATTCTGAACCAAACTCACACCGCCTAAAAAATAAATTTTACAAAAAAAGTTTGAGTGAATCATTATTATCGTAATATTGCGATAGATATGGGAATCACAAAAACAGAAATATTTACAGATAAGCAGAACAAGCTAGCGCAAATGATGAAGGCATTGGCTCATCCAGCCCGAATTGCCATTATTCAAAACCTGATTAAGGCCCAGGCGTGTATTTGCGGAGATCTGGTGGATGAGTTGGGACTTGCCCAGGCTACCATTTCCCAACATTTAAAAGAATTAAAGAACGCCGGATTAATACAGGGAAATATCGAAGGTAAAAGTGTTTGTTATTGTATTGATCCAAAAGTATGGAACCAATATAAGGCGGCTTTCGATACTTTCTTTGGCTCTTTTGAAAAAGAGAGTTGTTGCGGTTAAATTTTTTTGCTCCAATGCATCGCAATATTGCGATAATACGATATAAAAACAAATTTTATGACAACTGATCAAGAATTAAAAGACCTGGTAAAACAGAAGTATAGTGAAATCGCTCTACAGGATAAGGAAACCAACCAATCTTCCTGTTGCGGTTCAGGCTGTTGCTCAACCGATGTATATAATATCATGAGCGATGACTATAGCAATCTGGAAGGTTATAACCCTGAT
>CBIMFG010000071.1:0-9504 GCA_966243125.1 uncultured Niastella sp. | reverse complement strand
AAAATATACCAGGGCAATCTTGCCCGGTTGGGTTAACCGTTCATTGGTATCGGCCACATGCACTTTGTCGATCCGTTTTTTGATAACCTGGTAGCGGATGTTGTAACCGCCTTCGGCATCAAATCGCCGTTCATCGTTACGGAAACTGATATCGATGGTATTGCTGTGGATGAAAATGAGCTGGGTTGTTTGCAATGGTTTCGACAACCTTGGCAGTAAATCATGCGTGATCTTTGCAATGGCTGCCATGGATGAGATCTGCCACAACCGCAGGTTCTTTAAATAAAGTATATCGAACGGTTTTTGCGGCGCTATGGATTGCCCAATGTAAATATCATATTCCACGCCATCTGTTCTGAAGCGTTCAAAATAGCAGGGGTACGATTGCTGCAATTCATCCTTCATTAGGTCGAGGTAATTATTCACGGCGGTATTCACCGTTTGCATCGACTCTTCCAGCTGGCGTCTGTTTGTCCAGGCGCTGCCGGTCATTTCTTCAATGGCTGCAAAGTATTTTTCAACAATGCTGGCCGAACCGGGATGGGTGAGTTTAAAATGTTTCAAATACGAAACGGCTTCTTTCTCCAGAAAATCGGTGAGCTTTACTTCGCTGTGCGGCGTTAAAGAATCATCGAGCGTGTTTTTCCATTTCCGGCATTTATAGATCATTTCATCGGTCAATGCCAGGCTGTAATGTTTCTTAACCTCCTGCAGCGTTTCGAGCAGAATAGCAAACTGGTATTGCAGATCGCTTAGCTGCGCCCGGTTGCGCTCGATGGTTGAATTACGAATATCAACGGCGCCATATAATGGATACACACTGGCAAAACCTACTGTTTCTATTTTTCCTTTGCCTTTATACTCCACTTCCTGCAGGTAATTCCAGGCGGCTTCATTGAACTTCCATTGAACGGCAGGTTGTAAGGAAGTAAATTTTTCCCTTATTACGCCATCGATGGCTGAATCAAAATCATCAATGGAAAGCTGTACCAGCTGCGCCAGTACGGGATACGCAGGCTCCAGCAGGGCCAGTACTTTTTCATCGAGTATGCCCGGCTTTCTGGTATAAATCTCCAGCATACCGGCCAGGTTGTTATTGTAGTACAATGGTAACACTACGAACGACTGAATACCGGTTCTTGTACAGGCTGATAAAAATGGGTAGAGTTTTGCTTCTTTAGTAGAAATGGTTTTATAAATTAACGGCCGTGGGTTTCTGATATATTGTTCTGCAAATGCCTGGTAAGCACTTCGGGCTGCTTCGCTGTCGCACTCCACATTTTCGCTCATTAACACACTTCTCAGCTCATGCATTTGTGGCAACACCAACTTGTCATTGATGCGGAACAGCGGGGTTACATTAAAGTCGATGGCGTCATTTTGCACCAGCGTTTTTAATGATTTTGTTACGTTGAAGTGACAGGCATCTTCTTCCTGACGGTGCAAATCAACAATGGTATTCTTGATGGTTTCCACTGCATACTTCGCCGTTTCATCGCTGATGGTTACTACAGACATGCCTCTGAATTTGAACAAGTGTAAAGGCAATACCTTTTCCAGTTTTTCAAACCCGGCATCATCATCAATGTGACCGGTAGCGGTAATGGCATTCAGATCGGGGATTTCGCCAATAGGAACAACCTCAATAAATCGGGTATCTATATTGATCTTTAAATGTCGCAGCAAACCGGTGTCTTCATCTACAAACGAATGGATCATTTCGTTTTTATGGAAGGGCGTGAAATTATAAATACGTTCCAGGATAAATGTATACGCTATCCGCAGGTTGCGCTGGCGCATCATTTGTTCGCCGCCTTCTGTAACGGCTTTTTTGAGTTTGCTGTTCCTGGTATCAACCATCAGTTTGTAAAACGCCTGGGTGCCGTATACAAAGTGTGGCCGTAAAGGCATACCTAATGCCCAGGGCAAACGCGTTTCATCTTCGGTTACGTTCGACATGCTTACAAAGATCAGTTCAAGCACATCGCGGTATTTATCCAGGTTATCAACCGGCACTTCGCCTTCCAGCTCAGGAAATTCTTCCAGTTTCTCCAGTAGGAATGCAGTGAGTTTATCTTTTAAAGAGGAGTCGTGTTTAAGGCTCTTTTTTAAAAAGTTGATGAATGGACGCAAGGAAAAAGCCGTGTCTAATTCAGTCAGCGTAAATTTCTCGTTAATATTGATCGTCAAAGTTTGCATACACAAAGCCATTTATTGCTATAGGCATATCTCGTTTTTTTAGCAGTTCTTTCAAGCAGCATTTGAGACAGGTCCATCCCCTTCTATATCCCAATAAGATGCCATAACTGAAAAACAGTCCGTTTGTCACCTGTTTAATCGGTAAAACCGGCATAATATCAGGCCAATGGCGCCTTTAGAACCTGAAACCCATTCTTATATAGGGGTACCAACCTTCGTTTGAATAACCGGCCAGTACCTGAAAAACTGCCATTTGCGCAGGCGCAAAGTAAAATCCTCCGCCAACTCCCTGGTGCCATACGTTCGACGATTCATCTTTTACCCAAACCCGGCCTACATCATAGAAGCCTGTCATGCCAAACTGCCCGGGTAAAATGTAACTGGCAAAATTTGCCAGCTTTATACGAAACTCCAAATTGTTGTAGACCATATGTTCACCAGCAAAGCGGTACTGGCGAAAGCCCAGCAGGTTTTCATGTCCGCCTAAAAATGCTGATTGATAAAAAGCTGATTTACCGAAAGTAACAGCACCGCCTAGCCGTTCTGCTATTACAATCGTTGATCTTTTGCTCAGGTTTTTGAACAGCCCGATCTCAGGCGTGATCATCACATATGACTTTGATTTGTCATTCAACCCGGCATACCCTTCGGCCAGAATGGTTATATAATGGCCTTTGGTTGGTAAGATCAGGTTGTCGCGTTTTTCGCGGATCCAGCTCAACACCACACCGGCATGCGCTTTTTCCTGATGCACCGTATTGCTGTCATATGAATTGATGAGCGATACGTTGTTGATGAACCGCTTGTCGTTGTCAGCACTGTCTGAGCGATAATACTGTACACTCGGTCCGGCACTGAAGGTGGTAAACCTGTTTACATGCCAGCGCAGGGATGGATTTAACTGATACACGTTGTAACGCGTGCGATAATATCTTTTATAATCTCCTTCTTTTATAAACTCCGTTTCATTACCGCGGCCAAAAAAGTTGGTGGTATTATTAGGCGAAAAAATATTAGCCGCCATGGTAATATCCACCTTTCTGCCAAGCGCCTTCAGCCATTCGCCCCGGTACCGGATGCGATACGCCTTGGTTGAAAAGGAGTGGGCAACGGTTAACGTTTGTACACTTCCATATGGCAGTTTTCTAAAGCCGGGGAAAAATGCTTTTACGCCCGCGCCTAATAAAAAGCCATCGTCGAGGTTAAACCCTGCCGTTATAAGGGGTTTTACAATAGTATAGGGATTGGTGGGTATAAAGTTGGTGTTGGCAGTGTCGTTGCTCAAATGCTTTTTGAAGTATCCGGTTCTACCAGTGAATGCAGCGCCTGTTTCTCTTTCGTATACACATATGTTCTTTCCAGATGCGTCCACATGATAGGCCTTATCCCCTTCACCGCCCACAACGCGCAGTTTTATTTTTTTATTGGTATTGTTCACCAACACACTGTCATTACCCTTACCAATATAGATGCGCAACTCTTTTGTTTCTGATTTAACAAAATTTCTTGAAAACAGTTGTTCTTCGGCCTTACCTTTTTTCGACAGTTTATGAATTTCAACCAGTAAACCGTTGTTGGGACCATTGGTTACGGTAACCAGTTCATTTTTATTTGACACCTGTATGTCAACAATGCGGCTTAAAAAATAATAGTAATCTTCCATGGCCTTAGGCATGTTGCCCCGGCGTTCTTTCATCTTCTTCAACAACTCATCGTGCCGCGTTACATATACTTCCCGGGGAAGATGGCTTAGTGATTTTTCCAGCACATCGTCAGTAAGCAGGGCTACAAAATCGTTGGTGAGCTTCATCCAGCGGTCATGGTCTAACTGAACAAAGAAACGTGCGTTGAGTTTGCGGCCATTAAAGAAAAAGAAATTGCCGCGTTTGATATTTCCTTTGAAACCACGCAGGAAGGGCGCCAGCCATTTGCGGGAGGCGAGCTTGGGAAAAAAGCCTTCATTCCGGTACAAGGCCTGGTCGCGGTCGCGGGGAATGGCCAGGTATTTCCGGCCGCTTCCTTTTTGTTCATCCACCCAACGCCATTGGTCTTCATGCCGGTCCCAGTCGCCCAGGAACATATCGAGCATGCGGGCCTTGAAGAATTCAACGGTATCAACCATGTTATCGTTGTCTTCATTTACGCGCTCCAACATTTTAATGGTATTGTCTGAGTTGCCATAGGGCTCTCTTTCTTCGAGCAAACACATGGTATGGGCAAATTCTTTTTCGTATTCGCCCAGGTTTTTATCGGGCGCTACATAACCTATTATGGGATTGGTATGCGGAATATGCGCTACTTCTGATAACTCGGGTACAATTAATGGGGCAAATGGATGCTGGGCACTCATGGCGTCGCGTACCCAGTCGGCAGCGAATGTTTCGCGCACGGCCACCGGTAATAAGATCTCCGGGTATTTTTCAATGCTGCGTAATACCCATTCTTTGCCATTGGCATCCTTCATACGTAAGCTATGGGTTTGGTGCCCACCACCCCGTTGTAAAGGGATCAGTCCTTTTTCCGATAATTTAATCAGCGGCAACTTTACCGGCGCGGCCCATTCTTTACGGAAGTTTTCACCAAACAACCGTCGATGCATTCTGGTAACACTATCGTAAGAGGGATGTGCTTTTATAACAGCACTATCTGATTGCGCTTTTGCAAGCTGAGTAGTTAAAACAATAAACAATACGAAGTGTAAAATTCTTTTGAACATAGGCTAACCAGGTTTATTTTCCCGTCCAGGCAGTTTTTAAAATATTTCCAGAATGCAGATCACCGCCTTCATTGGATATATACAGATTGCTGTTTTTATCAAATGCTATTCCTTCCGGTTGAATGTACAGGGCTGGATTTAGTTTGTATACAGCTGTCACTTTCCAGTTGCTATCGGTAATCACCAATATTTTTCCTATGGATGCAACAATGTACCATTCTTTGGTACGGGGATTTTGCGCCAGGGCAGATGGGCGGAATTCTATCTTTTTCTCACCAAGGATCTTGTCAATATCTTTCACATCTACAGCAAAGTTACCATGCTGGCTAAGCTGTCCCTGGTTATTAAGCTGCAATATATACCCTTTTGCTATTTTCTTATCATTTTCATCGGGACAGTTCTTACAGATAATGTAGAGCTGACCGGTGGCTTCGTCGGCATACATGCCTTCATACTCGCCTTTGGGCAGCAGGTCTTTCCATTCTACTACACGGTCGGTTCCTTCCTGATGCAGGTCAGCAAAAGGAAAGGTAAATAGCGTACCATTGCTGCGCAGCATAATAACCCACTCATTACAGATGGCGATGTCTTCATAATCGCCATGCTTGCCGAATTTATAAGTCTCAGCATGGTGTTCGCCTGGTTTCAGGTAAAACACTTTGCCATCTTCATCCTGCTCGGCATATACCGTATCGGGGTTGGCCTTATAAAAAGCAATACCGGATATTTCAGCCAAACTGGTGGGCATAACAATCTTTTGTGGCGTATTGATCTTATACCCATTGGGACCGTCGAATTTTCGCTTTTGCGAGCAGGCGGTTGACAATACAACACAACTCATCACAACCGGTATTATCGTTCTTATTTCCATAATCATTTTATTTAAGCCTGCCCCTGGGCGAGGTAATTATAGATAGCTTTTTGCGAACAAACGAGGGCGCCTTCCCGGGGTACCGGAACATTATTGAGCTGCTGATCAATTTGAACAGCCTGCCCGTTATCCTGTAATTGCAGCTGCAGTATATTCAGCACCTGCTTTTTTATATCTTCATCATATACCGGAAAACAAACCTCTATTCGGCGGTAGATATTGCGGTTCATCCAGTCTGATGAACCCATGTATAATTCGGGCTTGCCGTTGTTGTGAAACACAAAGATGCGGCCATGCTCCAGGTACCGGTCAACAATGCGGATTACGGTAATATTCTCACTTAAACCGGGAACGCCTGGTCTTAAACAACAAATACTGCGAACAATCATTTTAATCTTCACACCTGCCTGTGAGGCTTCGTATAACTTCTTGATCAAAACCTTTTCTTCCAGGTTGTTCATTTTGATGGTAAGGGCCGCTTCCTTTCCCTGGCGGGCGTTCTCAATTTCGCGGTCAATCATTTGCAGGAACCGTTGCTGCAGGTTGAATTGCGCTACCAGGATCTGGTTGAAGTTGATCAAACCGGGATTGCCGGCTTTTTTGCGGTGGCCCAGGAAAATGAACAGCAACTCCATCTCCCGCAAGATCTCAGGATGCGCGGTGAAAAGGATATGATCGGTATAAAAGCGGGCGGTACTTTCATTCATGTTACCTGTAGCCAGCAAACCTACATACGTAATGCGGTTTTCCTTTTTACGTTTTACCAGGGCTATCTTGGCATGAACCTTTAAGGAGGCGGGGCTATAGATAATTTTTACCCCGGCCGCTTTCATCTTCTTTGCCCAGCGAATGTTATTTGCTTCATCGAAGCGGGCCTTTAACTCAACCAGCACCGATACTTTTTTCCCGTTCTTTGCCGCACTTACCAATGCATTACCAATGCGCGAATCGCTGGCAATACGATACAGCGTCACATATATTTCTGTTACCGCAGGGTCAACTGCTGCTTCATTAAAAAACCGCAATACCCTATCATACGACTGGTATGGCGGATGTAACATAATGTCTTTCTTTTCTACCTCATCCAGTAACGACACCGGGCCATCGCCCACCTTTACGGCAATAGGGCGCCAACGGTCGTACTCCATGGCCGCATCTTTTGCGGGGAAAGAACCGAGGTCTTTCAAATTGTGGTAGTGACCACCTTGTACCATCATGGCATGCTGCAACTTCAGGGCCATGGATAACAATCGCAAATGTTCGTGTTGAATACCGGGCTCGTGTAGCAACCGGGTAGCCAAACCAAAATCGCGTTTGGTTAACTGCTCTTCAATTTTGCGGGCAATATCGCCTGCATAATCATCGGCTACCTCCAATTCGGCATCGCGGGTTATTTTGAAACTATAACACCCTTTAACAACGGTATGTTTGAAAATGGCCGACAAATTCTCTTTTATAATATCATCCAGAAAAACCACAAATTGTTCGTCGCCCCTTTTAACGGGGTAGAACCGGGGCAGGTTATCGGAGGGTATATTAATGATCACCAGCTCATCGAAACCCTTCTCCCCTTCTATTACTACCAGCTGGTATATTTTATTATTTTCAGGAAAGAACTTAACGCCCGAAATTGACAGGTATACCGGTTGCAAAAAGGCCATTACCTGGGTATAGAAGTAATCTGATACTTCTTCTTTTATACTGGCGGGCATGGGTTCATTATATAATAAATGAATACCCTTTTCCTTCAGCAATGGCAGGATCTCCGTTCTGAATATAGCCCCGAACTGTTCCTGCTGCTGATTGATGACCTCTACGATCTGCAGCAGTACGTCGTTTTTAACATGTTCGGTTATTTCCTCATCGCCCTTTGCATGTAATTTCTCAATGGCCATTACAGCGGGCATCCGTACCCGGTAAAACTCATCGAGGTTGCTGGAATAAATGGAAAGGAATTTTATACGTTCCAGCAAAGGAACGCTTTCACTTCCCGCTTCTTCCAACACTCTTCCATTAAATGCGAGCCAGCTAAGGTCTCTATCGAAAAATTCAGATTGCATGCTATTACCAGTTTCAAGTAGTTAGTATGGCGGCAATGGAAAAAGCGATCACTGAAACGATCAATCCATACATGAACACATTATAGGAAATGCGTAAACGCTGGTATTTGGTACCCAGCACCACGCCCTGAGAGTATATATCTTTGATAAGACTGCGGTATAAGAAATCGCGATCGTCCATCATTTGCAACATGCCCCCGGTATAATCTTCCATACTCATTTTAAAGAAATTGCCGAAGAATAACAGGTTCACCTGTTTTTCATTGATGTCGGTTTGGGTGAAAGTACCTTTGGGAATATTGGGCCGGGTAGCCAGAATGGCAAATACAATAGTGATGAGACTAATCGTTAACAGGAGTATAGCGGGGACTGTATATTGCGGAAATTGTTCCAGGTTCTTTAACAGTACACTCAGCACCACCGAAATGATAATGGAGTTTACCGAGATCATGATATGCGCTTTGCTATCGGCCATATCACTCAACCGCTGGTGGTTGCCGCTGGTGATGCGGAACATTGTTTCTATGCCGCGTTCGGGGCGGTTTTTGCGTTTTGCTTTATCCAACCCATCGTCCTCTGGGATCAGGGGTTTTATTTTGGGTTTTACAGCCGGCGCCTGAATGGGAGCGAGATTTTTCAGGTCGGGATTTTTTTCCGCCACTTTTTCCTTCAGCTTCTCCAGGTGTTTGGCCTTGGCATCGTTCAGCAACAGCTGGCAATAATCGGTATGGTAATGGTGCGATTCGAGCAAGCGAATGGTTTTTATCCGCCATTCCTCCTTACTGATGTCGATATTATGTAATGCGATGAATTCTTTTCGCATGGCCTTATTGGTATCAGCAAACCGGCTGGTTCCCAAATGAAACAGATCGGCGTCGGCCACAATTTTTTCCAGCAGAGTGGTGGGGTTTTGCGGCAGTTTGGTTGCCCGTATGCAATTGCCTACGGTTTGACTGGTAGTTTCATCAAAGCCCTGTCTTTTTAAAAAAGCCGTTGCTTCTTCTGCACCTTTTTCCTCGTGCCGCGCCGGATCGGTATAATAGCCAATGTCGTGAAACCAGGCGGCCGTTACCACTACAAAATAATCCAGGTCGCTTAACCGGTAGTGATTGGCGATCTCAATAGCTGCATTCACTACGTTTTCGGTATGGCCCAGGTTATGATAAATTAATTTATCATTTGCATGGGTATGAAAGTAGGTAGTTACGTATTGCTTTATTTCATCCAGTAACGTGTAGTAATTCATATGAGGAACTCTTTTACAGTCTATCAAGTATTTAACAAATATAATCAGCTACAGCTATTTGTAGAACTATTGAGAATTATGTCTGTACAGCCAAAGTTAGGTGCATTTACCATTGGGCACAAAAAAAGCGCCCCTGGCTTAGCCGGAGGGCGCGTTGAGCAGTATTTATCACAGCCATTTAGGGCTATAAGCTCTAAGCTGTAAGCTATAAGCAATACACCGCTGCGCGGCAATCCTGTATTTGCTTACAGCTTATGGCTTAAAGCTTGCAGCTGTTTTTTATTTCTTTATGAACAGGGGTTTCAATGTGTACCAGCCCAATGCGGGAAAAAAGTGCATGGGGATGGCTAACCCCGGAAAATATTCCGGCCCCTCGAATTCCAGGGGAAATTTATAGGCTATAGGCCCCAGG
>CBIMFG010000070.1:0-9519 GCA_966243125.1 uncultured Niastella sp. | reverse complement strand
GTAGCAACGAAAGCAACTACAGTGTGTATTTTGACAACCTGCAGTTGGTTCATACACAGGGAGCATTATTGGAAGAGACGCACTATTATCCGTTTGAATTAACCATGGCGGGGATATCGAGTAAGGCAGTGAATTTGGGAGCGCCGGAAAATAGGTACAAGCACAATGGCAAAGAACTTCAATCAAAGGAATTTAACGATGGCGCGGGATTAGAGCTATACGACTTTGGGGCACGAATGCAGGATCCGCAGATCGGAAGATGGCATGCCATTGATCCATTAAGCGATGACTATACCATGTGGTCGACTTATAACTATACACTTAATAATCCGGTACAGTATACAGATCCTGATGGGAAGGGCGTTACAGCAGATTATTATTCAAGGAGTGGAAAATATCTGGGTAACGACGGCGTTGACGATAACAAAGTGTATGCGATAGAAGACGATGGATATGTAGCCTCTACAGATGAAAAGGGCAAGCCTGTTCATACGATTCAAAAAAGTAAAATGGTTGAACTGGGTGTTACAAACGATCAACTGGTGGCTTTTGCAGCAGTAATCGACAAAGAGTCGGGCGGAAAGAAAGATGAATCTTATGCGATTGGATGTTACCATGAATTTTATTATGTCAGGCGGTTCTGCTGACCTGAAAACCCTTGACGATGTAACGATGTACGACAATTCTTTTGCGCAGGGTGCTACCCAGGGCAATTATACAAGTTTTAAAGCATTGCCCTGGTCTAAGAAAAATGCAAAATTCGCATTGGGTGCAGCGATTAATGCTATTGGATATAGTAAAGGAATCCAAGGGTTTACTGATATTTCAGGAGGCGCCGATTCGTGGGATGGAATAGACTTGATTGCGAGCAATCTTAAAAATAATCATCGCCTTTACACCTGGAACACGAATTCCAAGGATTTACTGTTACAGTATAAAAAACAATTTAATGGGGGAGTAAATGTTGGCGGTTTCAATTACAAAAAAAGCGGCTATCAAATTTCTGCAACAAAAGTTATTGGTAGAACATTATATACGGATCTGGAAGGTGGAAGAGGCGAAAGGACAGCTTATAAGCAATAAAATGATTTTAAGGCCTTTTAAATTAGGTAGTCCGGCTAATCCAGGGAATGCTGGTAATAAGGCGCAAACCGATGCTACCAAAGTAGTACTTCCGTATAATATTAAATTGTAGATAAATGAAGATGATCTCGGTAACTGGTTGGTTCTTTTTATTAGCTGCCGTTGGGCTGTTTATAGCTAAAAGCAGGTATCTTAAGGTAGAGCAGGGCGGCGATATCGTGCAGATGCAAATCGAGAAGAAACCGGTTAATTGTATTGGAACAAAGATAAGTCACTACGCAACTTTTACTTATCAGGGTGAGCATTATATCAAAAGGATAAGCGCTGTTTTTTGTAATGAGCACAACGTAGGCGATCTTGTTGATATGAAAGTGCTTGAAGGTTCGTCTGTAATATTATTTCCGGAAGAATCAATTGAACAGGAATTGTGGCTGATTGGCGGATTAGGTTTGTTTGGTGTAATATTGCTCGTTAGGTCAGGTTTTTCAAAAAGGAAGCGTAAATGAAAAAGAATGACACAAGCACACGCTTCAGGAATGGTTATTTTTGACATATAAGAAAGAGAATGATACAAAATTTGTAATACTTCATATGGAGCAATCTTTTTTTAAAAAGATAGAATAGTGATGATTAATAGATTTATAATACTTAGTTTAGGATTATTGGGATTTTTGTTTTCCACCTGCCAAACACGCAGGGGAATAGCAGAAAATCATGAAACAGATTCCATATTTAGGTAAAATTTTAGAATATTAGATTCAGTAGCAAATGCAACTCCACATGATACTATTTATTATTGTTGCATTGCGCCTATATACTTTATGGAACTTAATAATAAGTTGCAATCCGATGCTCCAACAACATTTGTTGGGAAAATGTATTTTACCAGGAATAATTTAATTGCATGGCATAATTGGTATAACAATCATCGAAGGAGAAAGAATAACAGCCTTTATTGATAAGCAAGGTGTTCCCCCTCATAATTTGCATGCTCTTTTTCCAGTAAAGCCAGAAAAGAGAGTACGCAAACCAATAGTGGCACACAACCTAATCCTGATCTCCTTCTTTTATTATGAAATGATCGAATACTGTTTTCCTTGGTGATCACTAGTTGCCCCCGAATTGGCGCAAGCGTCCGCTTGTGCCGTTTTGTTAAGTTCATATTCAGCTATCTTTTGCGTAATGCTATCTAATTTCCGGATTTATCGGCCATCAAAATTGGGGTAATCAAAAAGACGCAGATAAAGGGCCAACACCAGAGGGTAAATACAAGGTTAATTTAACGCCGGATCCTAACCGGGTGGCAAGGTTTGACCAGAAAAGTTTTTCTCTTGTATCAGCCAATGGGGGTGGTATAGAGCGAATACCCGAATCCGTTTATTACAGAGGCGGCAATATAAAAGGTATGCAGGAGATCTGGGGTACCTGGCGGGCAAAACTGGACCCATACCCTGAAACCAATACTTATGGGCGCAGCAATTTTTATATTCATAATTCCTTTAAAGGATATACAAGCGGTTGTATTGAGGTTTCCATGAACTTTTTAACGTTCTTATAGAAAATCAGAAAGCTTCAAAAAAGTATATTGACGTGGTGGTTGATTATCCAACTAATAATTCTTCTACATATGGTGCTACAGATAAACAAAGACAATAAAATGAAACTACCAGTATCGCTGTTGTTTTTATTATTACTATCTGTAAAAATGAACGGGCAGGCTATTGTGGTGGAAAATGTAAAGCCTGAGCATACTTTGAAA
The DNA here is from genome assembly GCA_966243125.1 of uncultured Niastella sp. GTDB lineage: Bacteria > Bacteroidota > Bacteroidia > Chitinophagales > Chitinophagaceae > Niastella. The sequence goes on along the minus strand of CBIMFG010000070.1, from coordinate 6,677 downwards.
GAAAAATTTGATTTTAAGCTAGTAAATACGGCTGATACCACAGTGAGGTATACCGTTTCTATTGAACAATTTATTGCTAACCAGAATCGGTGGTGCGAAATTGTAGTAGATGTATTTTATCCTGCAGTTTATGGAAGTAAGGAAGTTCATATTATAACGGGCAAAAGTACAGTGACATGGCATTGCGACCTTACCAAGGCAGATAAAGATGTTAAGCGTATGCTTCCATTCAACAAGTGCCGACTTAAGGTTACAGATATTTCTGACATCAAGATAAGGAGCTATTCAGATACTTTTATTTTTAAATAAGATTACATAAAAGGCAGCACAAAGTAAGGGGCTTGAGAGACAGAACTATCTCAATGTTTTGATTTTTAGGCTGTTTCAATCGATTGAATTAAGAATAAGAACTCGACCAGGGGTTCGATAGAACTCCCCTCGACTCCACTTGAGCGAATGGTCAGAAATGATCATTCGCTTTTTTTGTTTAATCAAGCTCCTGATTGTACGCAGATTTTTTATCTTTTGAATCAGAAACAGGGTTTATCATACCAGAAGATTTAAAATCATTTTTTTAGCCAATATTGGTACCAGCGATGAATATAATGAATCCTTATACTGCTTTTACTCTTTTAAAAAGTTCAAGAGTATAGATAAGGAGTTGGTTAATTGGAACGGAGTACCGGATTATTCTAATATTGTAAATACACTTGAAGGTTTCCAGGATTGTTTTGTTTTTGCAGATCACATGTTCCACCTGTTTGCTTATGCGATCCGTTTAAACAAAGAAAGTGCTGTCAAAAATGAAGTATATGCTATTTGTGGTGATCAATACAAAATTATTGCCGGCAATTTTACGGAGTTTATGAAATTGTACACTACTCAACCTGATGAATTACAATTTTAAAGATTTTCATTTTCTAGGTCATAATTTTAAGATTAAAATAAAAAAGGGGTTGCAAGTTTTTTTAATGCGAAAGATCTTGAACGACGTATCCCTCCGGCCAAGTACATCTTTTTAAAGAGTAAGCGGAATATTAGCTTAGTTCTTTAAAAACCAGGATATGGAATCAAATAGCACCAACAAGAAAATCAAGGTTTTTAGGAGTAAACGGGAAATTGAGCGATTATTAAATGAGCATGTACAAAGTGGTCTAAGTGTAAAATCATTCTGTGCGGGTCTGCATATTTTCGTTTTTTAGCCAACCGCCAAAGCTACGCTGGGACATCTACTTTCTCAAATCTGGAGGAGATGTAGATTTTTCTATCGGTCTATTTTTGTGTCAATAGATCGCATCAACGCATGAAGTTTAAAAAGGTTACCCGACACAAGAATTTAACAAAAGCACAGGTTACCTATTTCGGCAAATTACTGATACCTGTGCTCAGTATGATGTTACCGCTGGTGACGCAGGCACAACTTGAACTCTATGGTAAATTCAATACAGACGGATCTGTTGAACCTATTATCAATTATTATGGTAGTAAGAAGATAAGTGAGAAATTTGCAATCACATTTTTTGGATTGGTGCGCCAGAAATGGAGCCAGGCATTGATAGGGGCCTTCTATATACCAACGCCCGATATAATTATATCGGCTTCGGCAGGTATAGAACATGGGCAGCATCTTCCCAGGTATTCCGCCAGCATTTGGCTGAAGCGGGAACAGAATACATTTCTGCTGCTGGGTGAGCTAGGCAGCGGATACCAAAATTATCTCTATAAGTTCAATATGTTTCATGAGTTTTCTAAGAAGGTAAGCTTAGGAGTTATGGATTGGCGTTATCATGGGCTTGGCCCCAACCTCAGATACACTATTTTTAAATGGGAGTCTACTATTTGGATAATGCCGGCATATGATCACGAACAAAAAGTGGCGAGGTGTATGATAGGATACAGTCTGCGTATGTAGAGATGAGATTTGGCCAAGAATAATGGCCCGTTTAAATGATCTTCCTCAAAAGTTCCAGAGACCTGGTAATCTCCGACTCATTCAACGAGGCAAATCCGAGCCTCAATCCATTGGGTTTGTGTACCTCATTGTCATAAAAAGAGCCGTCTCCGATCGCTAATCCTTTTTTCAATGCACGCTGTGAAAGCTCTTTTAGGTTTATACGCTTATCAAACGGCGACCACACAGCAAGTCCGCCTTCCGGCATATCGAATGATATGATATCCTTAAAGTCGGCGCTCAATATTTCACAGAACAGATTACGGTGCTGCTGATAAATTCTTATAGATTTACGGAAATGCCTCTCCATTTCCCCGTTGTCATACAGGCACGAAAACGCTTCTTCCAGAAGCGAGTCGCCCTGCTTATCGATAAGTTGTCGAAGGGACGAGCATGCATTGACAAATTTCGGTTCAGCAATCAAAAATCCGATCCGGAGGGCGGGAGCAAAAGTTTTGGTAATTGAACCGATATAGATTACATTTTGATTATTGTCTATACTGGCCAGTGGTATATAGGGCTTATTGTTATAGTGAAAATCAAAGTCATAGTCATCTTCGATTATTGCAAAACGGTATTCACCGGCAAGTTTCAAAAGCTTCAGTCTCCTGTCTATGCTCATGGTCACCGTAGTAGGAAAATGGTGATGAGGAATTATGTATACAGCTCTTATCGTTTCCCTTTTTAAAACCTCCTCAAGAACGTCTATATCCATTCCGTACCTGTCAACGGGAATACGCACCAGGTTTGCGCCGGAGTACGTAAATATTTTGTCAGCAGAGCGATAATTTGATAGTCCCACGGCGATTTTGTCCCTGGGACTAAGCAGAAGCTGAGTAGCCAGGTAAATACCCATCTGGCTTCCCTTTGTAATCAATATATGCTCAGGATCGAGGACCAGTCCGCGGGTATCAGAGAGATAGCGGCATAGTGCCTTACGAAGACTTTCAGCGCCCTTCGGATAACCGTATTTCAGAAAGTTCTTTCCATAGATCTTTTTCGATATGCTGCGGTATTCACGCATCAATAGGTCCACCGGAGTCAGACGCACGTCAGGAAAACCATCATCGATAGTCAGGATTGATTTTTGGAAATTGTCACTTTCCTGATGACTTTCAAAAGGATTACTCCATAAAAAAGATACTGCATGTCGGGGAGAACTTGCAGCAAAACCTGCTGATTTGTGCCTGGGTACTTCCGGAAGTTTTGAAAGTACAAAGATCCCTTTACGCTCGATGGATTCCGCCCAGCCCTGGATGGTAAGGTCCTCATAGGCCAACTTTACCGTATTGCGATTTACTCCGATCAGTTTTGACAAAACGCGGCTGCTGGGCAGCGCATCTCCTGGTTGAAGCGTACCACTTGTGATAAGGTTTATGAACCCGTTACATAACTGCACGTATAATGATACGTTTGAATCTCTGTTAAGCTGTATCAAGGTCTTGTATGGCAACATCGCTGAATGGTGTTAATGGGTATTAAAACGAAACTGCTCCCTTCAAAAAGGAGCAGCCATGTTGTGGGTGGGATATTAATTTTTTCTTCCCTTTAAGAAATTGTCCAGGCTCCATTTGTAATTGGGTATAAAGGATAATAACAAACCTGCGGCTGATGCGGTAAAAACGCCATAGTTAATTGGTTTCTGTATCCCAACAGAAAGCGTCATGAATACAATAAAGTTGAGTGTAATCAGTGAAGCTCCCAAAGCGGCATACCTGGTTTTAAGTCCAACGATCAGGAAAATAGCAATCAACAATTCCGCTACCGTTGCAATGCCACCCATGATATTTACCAAAGGTCTATTGAATATGGGCATCAGCGTGGCGGTGTAATTGATGAAGTTTTCCCAATTGCCCCATTCGATATTTCCGGTGCCGGGCCTGCCCAGAATCCCTAATCTGTCACAGACAGGTGTAAAGAACGTGATGCCTAATGCGCATCTCAGAAGTAACTGGGGGATTCTAAATTTGTCTTCCATATCTTTTGTTTGAATTTTTTACAAAGTTATTGAGGTCCTGGACTGGTTTATTAGCCCAGATTTATCAAAATAGATGGCCCAGCATGGAGGCTGCGCTATTAGAATTTCTTTATTAACCGCAGCAGATATGTAAATTCGCATAGCGGTTAAACAAACATGACAAACACAGAAATAGTCGATACACTAATTCATTACTTAGGTGGTAAGATTACTTTATCCCTGGAAGAAATTCTTCTTGTCAGATCGGTATGTACCGTCAAAAAGCTCAGGAAAAAGCAATATCTCCTCCAGGAGGGGGACGTATGGAAATACCATGCCTTTGTTGCCAGCGGCTTTTTGAGAACATTTTCCATAGATGAAAAGGGCAATGAGCATATCATGAATTTTTCCCCTGAAAATTATTGGAGTGGGGACAGAGCAAGCCTGAGTACGGGAGCCCCTTCCAAATTCTGCATTGAAGCCATCGAAGATTCCTCGGTGGTGTTGATCACGGATCAGAACTTTCAGGAGTTATGTAACCGGATACCGCAGTTGAATGGGTTGGTAAATGCAATCTTGAATAAAAGCTTCATTGTTTCTCAGGATCGTATACATGCCAGTATAAGTTTGTCTGCTGAAGAAAAGTATACCCATTTTTTAAACAAATACCCAGGCATCTCTAATCGCATTCCCCAGCATATGATCGCTTCCTACATAGGGGTAACACCAGAAACCCTCACACGGATCAGGAGAAATAGCCTGAAAAAGTGAATTGGTCCCATTGACATTTGTTTGCTTTTTTTTCAAGCATTTGTCAATGGAGGCAGGCAATCACTTTATTCAACTTTGCATCATCGAATTATTATTAAAAAGTAAACGATGAGCAAAACAATTTTCATTACAGGAACCAGTACCGGATTTGGGAAATTAATGACCATTACCCTGTCAAAGGCTGGACATACGATCATTGCAGGAATGCGCGAAACCCGTGGTAAAAACGAAGCGATAGCCAGGGAGCTGTCTGCGTTGCCTAATGTAGATGTCGTAGATATTGATGTAACCGATGATCGATCAGTCAGTCAGGCATTCCAATATGCGTTGAAGAAGCACAGCACGATTGACGTGTTAGTGAACAATGCTGGTATGGCGGGATTCGGTTTGGTTGAGGCCTATTCTATAGACCAGATCAAAAAGCTGTTTGAAGTCAATTTTTTTGGGATCATTAGAACTTACCAGGCGGTTCTTCCGGTTATGCGCAAAGCAAAATCAGGACTGATCATCAACCTTACTTCGGGGGCAAGTGGTCACGCACTGCCTTTTATGGGGCCATATCTGGCATCCAAATTTGGTGTGGAGGCCATAACAGAAGCTATTCAGGATGAACTGGCTCAATTCAATATTGAGAATGTCACCATTCAGCCCGGCGTATATCCAACAGAGATGAACACCGGAAGCAAGGCTGGCGTACCGGCCGATAAGACGGAAATTGTTAAAGAGTACGATCCTGTAGCCACAGAAATGTTTAATGCCATAGGAGCGGGATTATTCGGTAAGATGGCCGAATTTAAAATGGATCCGCAGGTTATTGCTGATGGCGTATTAAACCTGATCAATATGAAAAGCGGAACCCGTCCTCTACGGTATCCACTTGATGCCATTGCTCAGGGTACTGATATAGAATTTATCAATGCCAGGGCTGAAATCAAAAAGAAATGGGTAACTGCCTACACCAGCTAAGTTCTCCAGGAGGCACAAGTCATTTAGTGATTAGTGCCTCCAAATTTCCTTCCTGTTATCAAATTTAATAACACTGCCAGGCAGAAGCCTGGCTATACAATAAATAAATGGATATTGTAGAAGCCTTAAAGTGGCGATACGCAACAAAGAAAATGACCGGGGCAATTGTACCTGATGAAAAGTTGGTAAAGATTATAGCATCGGCACATCTGGCTCCATCCGGTATTGGCTTACAACCTTATGAGATCCTTATTGTCAGCAATAAAGAATGGAAGGAGAAAATATTTCCTATAGCGATGAATCAAGCGCCTGTATTACAGGCTTCTCATCTATTTGTGTTCGCTGCCTGGGATAATTATACTTCAGAACGAATTGATCATGTATTTGATTACCTGAATGAAGAAAGACAGGAAATAACAACCATCTCCAATAATCAGCGAAGTTTTGCTAAAAGCTTTTTTGCACGTTTTACTCCGGAAGAGAATTTTCATCATGCAGCCAAGCAGGCACATATTGCACTTGGCTTAGCTATAGCCGCCGCTGCTATGGAACAGGTTGATGCTACGCCTATGGAGGGATTCAATGCATTGGCGTTAGATGAATTACTTGGTTTAAAGAAGAAAGGATTGAGAAGCTCCATGCTGCTGGCTCTTGGTTACAGGGACAAGGACAAGGACTGGAATTTGCCTTTAAAAAAAGTAAGAAAACCTTTAACCGAATTAATAACGGAATTAAAATAAACATGGTCTCAGCCGTAAGGACTGCAATTCCCAGCCTTTCTTCAGGAAAAACATACAATGCTTACCATACCCGCAGCGTCCAACAGTAAAGGGATAGAACTCCTCCTGTGTTAGTTCTTCCAATTGAAATTTACCATCAAAAACAGACTTACTTAAAAGCCCTGTAAATGGAACGAAAGAAGAGCAAGGCCGGAACAATAACTAATTGCAAAATTGTAATTAAGATATTCATAAAGTCCGGGGGCCTCTTTTACCATTTGATAAACAGTTTGTCTGCACTCAGCCGGAACAT
>CBIMFG010000069.1:0-9531 GCA_966243125.1 uncultured Niastella sp. | reverse complement strand
TCCATCACATACCCGGTGTCGAGGTAAATGCCGGGATAGTGGGCGCAAATATTAAATGCGCCGTCTTCCAACAGATCGCTTTGTACGCCAAACGGGTTGGTGTAATAACCCAGGTTGCTTCGCAGAAAAATGGCTAAAGGGTTTTCAGCTGGCTCTTTTTTGGTCGGTTTCATGTGCGATGGTTTAATGGCGTTCACCGGGTACGGATGTATTACCTCACATTGTAACCTGTTTATTAACGTTATATTATCTGCGTCTCCATTTCCAGTCTGATGGGCTTTGACCGTAATAGTTCCTGAATGCGTTGGTAAAAGCGCTTAGCGACGAATACTGTAACTGAATGCCTACTTCCTTTACCGGCAGGCCGGTGGTTAACAGATATTTTGCGTGTGCCATGCGCATTCTGAGCCTGTATTGCCCTATAGGCGCACCATACCGGTATTTGAATACCTCCTGCAGTACATTGCGGCTAATACCTGCTTCAATGGCCAATGTAGCAGTGCTGGTGCCGATGGCTGGGTCATCATCAATTGCCTTTTTGACCCGCTTCACCGCATCCATTATTTCCTTTCTATAATATCTGTATTCTTTGGCCATGCCGCCTATTTAAATGAATGGTGCGGATAAGTGTCATTCCGTCCTTTGTTGTAAGCGTCTGCCGCCACATTCATTCAGAACAGCGTTGCCTTCTATTGTTTTTAACAGGTGGTAAAACAATCAATGACATGGGTTGGGCGCTACAAATCTTTCAGCTTCCTGAATGCAAGTTACTGAGCCTGTTAGTAATTTAAGAATCAAAGAGTTCATGTTTTGCACTTTTGATTTTCAATTTTCGCCTTTTTGGCAAAATCCGGAATAAAGGTGGTTTTTTACTCTATATGTTTGTAGGGTATTAATTTGAATGCCTTTTGAAAGAAAGCATGTTACATATGGAGATACAACAGGTATGTTCACCTTTACGCAAAAAAAATAAATTTATTTTTTTTGGAAAGAAAGTTCAAACAGCGCTTTTAGGGATATTGGGAGTGGGGGAGAGGCGTATGTTATTATCTATTAAGATAATATAATGGTGTTTGGGTATCGCGGAAACTGATGAAATTGTTGACCTGTATCAACTTGCTGGGTTATTCTACAAATTTCAAACAGAATTAGAACAGAATCTGCCGCTTCCTTCGTTATTTTTGTGCCCTTCCTTTGGGACATCTTTAATTTTCATTAAAAAGTGATCAGGCCGGTTACAAAACGAACCCCGGCGTTTACTATTAATATGATAAAAGGCAGTACGTATTCTGATGTGGAATTGTTAACCGCCATCAGAAGTGGGGATCAGTTGAACAACGCCATTTATTTCATTTATCAGCAGTATTCACAAACTATCCAGTCTTTTATACTGGCCAACAGCGGTATGCCTGCCGATGCGGAAGATATTTTTCAGGAAACAGTGGTCATCTTTATTGACCTGGTAAAGAAAGATAAATTTCGCGGCGAGGCCAGCGTAAAAACTTTTTTAACTGCCATTGCGCGTAACCTGTGGTTGAATGAATTGAAGAAAAGAGAAAGAAGCGGCATCCGGGAGAAAGCGTTTGAGAATAACCGCGATGTTACTGAACTGGATGTAAGCCAGCACATGGCTAACCGGGAAGAAAAACAACAGTTCCTGGAAGTGATGGGAAAACTGGGCGAGCCCTGTAAAAAACTGCTCACGCTTTTCTATTACGAGAATATGTCAATGAAAGACATTATGCATCAGCTGCCTTATGAAAATGAACAGGTGGTGCGAAATAAAAAATATAAATGCCTGCAATCGCTTACGGAAATGATAAAACAAAACCCGTTGATCGCAAGGCTTGTTAAAAAACTGTGATGCTAATTTTATGGAAGACCGCAATGAACATTTACTGATCAATTACTACGACAGAACCCTGGAAGAAAGGGAAATGCGCGAAGTGGAAGAGCTGATCAACACCGACCTGGAAGTACGCAAACAATGGCAATACCTGCAACTGGCTGTTGAAGCAGTGGAATATGCAGCCCTGTATGATCAGGTGGCTGCGGTAAAAGAAAATTTCAGGACCATACAACCTGTTGAAGTATTACAACCGTCTGGTAAAAGAAATGTACGCGTTATAATGCGTCCATTTATGCGGGTTGCTGCGGCCGTTTTAGTATTGATAGTTGGCACCATTGCCTATAAATATTTTTCGGTGAGCGCAACACACGTGTATGATGAAACGTTTATTGCGTATTCCCTGACCACTTCACGCGGGCAGGCCTCCATCACTGAGATAGAACAGGCGTATCGCGTTCAAAACTGGAACGGAGTTATCGCCGCCGCCAACAACTCTTCCTTATCTGACAATAAAGCCTTATTCCTGGCCGCTATGGCCCACCTGCAGTTAAAGAACTATGCAGCAGCAAACAAGTTGTTTGAACAGGTATTGCGTAACAATTCCCAAACGGGTGATGATTACTTTCAGGACGAAGCCCAGTTTTACCTGGCTATGAGTAACCTGGCCGGTAACCAGTCCGTAAAGGCGATTGCATTGTTACAACAAATACGCGCCAATAAAAACCATTTGTATCACCAACAGGCGATGCAAATAGGGAAAATGGATCTTCAGTTATTGAAAATCAAGGCGAACCGTTAATCTGAAAGATTTTTAAAAAAAGTTCAATTACGCGGTTACATTTCTTTCAGCAGCGTTTACTAATTAATAGAACCAGCTCTTTTAAATATAACTTTCACATCCGTGAAGATCTGAATCATAATATCGGAAACCTGCGTGTCACATTGCTGACTACGACAGAGAAACCTGGATGGTTCCATCTTCACGGATTATCCCTACGTATTCGTGAGGATCTGAATCATAATATCGGAAACCTGATCCCGGCTTTAGTTGGGAGACAGAGAAACCTGGATGGTTCCATCTTCACGGATAAGCTTCGTAATTCGTGCGGAAACGATCATAATATCGGAAACCTGATCACGCCTTCGGCATGAGACAGAGAAACCTGGATGGTTCTTTCTTCACGAATTTTTTTCACATTCTTTCGTGGCGATTTATATCGGGCACGATTCAGTCACATACTATATACGCTTAAAGCTAAAGGCTAAACGCTCAACGCTAGATCCTGAATGTTGAATACCCCAACAATTGGGCGGGTATCCCGTGTTTTGGAAAATTGCGTTCTTCTTTATGCCTATTTAACCCTAAACTCTAAACGTATGGCATCACTGGGGATGCCTTGGTATGGACCTGATTTGCACAATGATTTAGTTTTCGGTAATCGGGCTGACTTGGTTGGAAGCCCGATTACCATTTTTAGTTTAAAGTTTAAGGTATCAGGTATCAGGTTGAAGGTTGAAGGTTAAAAGTTTAAGGTTTAAAGTTTAAAGTAATCTCCGAACGTTGAGCTTTCCGATAATTATTCAGAAACCTGAATATTCGGAAACCCACCTTAAACCTTATACCTTAAATCTTAAACTTACTTGTTAGAAGAATAAAGTCCCACTTTAATAAATCATTTCCCTGGTGTGTGCCAGGGATAAACTCTAAAAGTCGACGTTTGACCTCAAAGGATAACGCAGATTCTGCATTAGTCCGGAGTACACACATCAGAGCAATTTTAATCCGTATTTCTGTGTCAACTACGTCGACTTTTTTCTTCTTTTTACGTAGATCATTCCAGATAAGACTGCCACCACTGCGCCAGTAACAAGCAACCACCGGAACCAGGTAACCGCCTGCACCAACGGCTGGTTATCCCCTGTGAGAATCAGATGGGCCCAATAGTTGGGCGTTTTGTACAAAGCATTGCTATGCAGGTAATCGAGTTTTGCCTGTCGCAATGCTTTTGCTTTTGTAAAGCCCTTTTCTAAATAGCTATGAAACTGATGGAGGATGGCTGCTGTGGCGGCGTCATCGGCTTTCCATAAACTGTTTACCATGCTGGCACAACCGGCATAGGCAAAACCGCGCGTAAGGCTTAACACGCCTTCGCTGTTTACCAGTTGTCCGTGCCCCGTTTCACACGCGCTGATGATCATCAATTGGGTACCTTCCATATTCAATCCATACAATTCTTCCAGGTACAACGCATCCTGCGCGGGCTGCTGGGTGTTGGGGTAAAAGGCTATAAAGGAGGCCGCGCTGTTGCCGGTATCGGCAATGGCATGCGTGGCTAAGTGCACTACAGGGTATTGCTGCAGGTGCTGCAGAAACTGCTGTTTGGTGGCTTGTTGATTGGTAAAGGCCAGTCCGGACAGGTGAGCGATCTCCTGCGCAGAAGCGGGTAATTGCTGCATAAATGTATACTCAGGATGCGGAAAGGGTTTACCGGCCTGTGCAAAAGGCGCAAAGGCCAGCGTTTGCAGGGAAGGGTGGGTAATGGGCTTTTTGTTGGCCTGCGCTATAATAAACCGGGATGAGAATTGATAACTGATCTCGGTTGTTTCCAGCAAAGTTTTGGCTTCAGCCCCTGCTTCGGCGGGTAATGATTCAAAGGGCAGGTAATACAACAGGTTATCGGGTATCATGATCCATTCTGTAGCGCTGCCTGTTAACGCCTGCACCGGTTTTACCAGTTGCTGATACAATTGTTCGCCCCAGGGGGCGCCCTTAAAGCGGCGGCCGCTTTCGGTGTTTTGCAAAGCGGTTAACCATTGCGTAATGGCTTGTTGTATGGTGCTGAATGAGTCAATGCGGGTTTGTTGAAAGCCCGACCTGGTTACAACAAATACGTTCAGGATATTGCCGGTTGCATAAAAACTGATGACCGCCTGTTGGCGGCTCAGGTATTGTTGCAGCGAATCGGGCCGGGGATAGGTTTCCTGGTATTTGAGCTGATAATACAAACTGTTTTGTTCCAGCGCATGTTGTACCTGCGCCAGCTGGATTTCAAAGGCGGCTTTCTCTTTACCCAGGGAAACCAGCGCGGCGCTGTCCTGCGTTTGATCGCTTTGAATGCTTAACCGGGCCAGGTTGTATTTGATGTTTCTTTCCCGTTGTACCAGCGCAGGATTGATGCCGGGTAATTTGCGGAACCCTTTTTCTGTTACGCCGCTGTACATGACGGAGGCTTTGTTGCGTTCGGCCATTACAAAGGCCTGTTGAGCATAGCCGTTGTTGGGGTGCAGGGCATGCAGCTGTAAACAAACTGTTACCGCGTTTTGAAACACCTGCTGGTTGTTGTTCTTCAAAAATAATTTGGCTTCGTCGGTATCATAACTTTTTTCAATAAACCGTAACAGGGCTATGGCGCTGCTGTATGTTTCCAGGGCGGCCTGCAGCTGTGCCTCGTTATGGGTTGCTTTATAGATTGCTTCAAAAGTGGTTGCTTTTTTAAACAACGCATCAAACAGGCGGTATGAGGTAAACGTGCCCGTAAACTGTGCAGGGTTGGCCCGTACCTGGTTGTTGTTGAAATGTCCGCTGAAGATGATAATAGCCTGTTGCAGGCTTTGTAAAGCGGCTTCGTATTGTTGTTGCTGAATAAACCAATCGCCCCGGTACAAATGGTTCATGCCTGTATACGGACTATTAGCCGCTGCCTTGTTAGGCGAGGTGGATTGCACAAAGCGCTTCAGGTAATAATCGGTTGAATCGGGGTGTTGCAGCAGCAGATGCGTATGCGCCAGCTCGTTGAATACCCGGGGCAGGGTGGTGCTGTTTACCTGGTGAAACCAGTGGAGGGCCTGCTGGTAATTGCCCATGGCTTTATAGGCCAGCCCCATGTTTAAAAAGATCTGACTGGTAAATACTTTTTGTGAATAAATGTTTTTGTAGATGGCGATGGCCTGCCGGTACTGACCCAGTTTGTAGGAGGCGGCGGCCATATTGTTGCCGATGTTCACCACCCAGGTGGCATCTTTGACGGTTTTTTTATTGATGATCTCCAACGCCTGCGTAAAGTAATTGCGGCTTTGCAGGTAATTACCATTCTCATAATACAACACACCCAGGTCGTTGTACAGCCGCTCTCTTTCGGGAATGCCGGGAAAGCGCTGCGCCAGGGCTTCGGCCTGTAATAAAAAATAGCTGGCCGAATCAAAATTGTTCAGGTGGTAATAGGCAGAACCGGTGTGTTGGGCTATTTCGTATAAAAGCGAATCGCTCCATTGCGGGTGCTGTTGTTGTATGCGTTGTGCCTGCAGGTAAGCTTGTATAGCAGGAGCGTAATTGGTTTGCACATCCAGCAGGATACCTGTGTTTAAATGGGCGTAAAACAGCAGCGAATCGGGCCTGGTACCTGTTTTTTGGGCCAGTGCTATTACCTGTTGGTAGGCGGCCAGCGCCAAACTGTCCGTGGCATCGGTGGGGTTGGGTAAATGAAACAGGCGGTCGGCTTTCTTATACAACGCCCATATGGTGGGCAAGGGCTGAGCGGGGTTGCCGGTATTGTACGCGCAAACCAGCCAGGTAGCCAGCAACAACCAGCCTTTCCATGCAGTGTTCCGTACTATTGCCTTCACCAGTTTAACCATGGTTAGGCGAAGATAATGGTGTTTGTATATTCAGCAACTGTTATTTGGCAAGCCCGGCAATGATAAGCAATGGTGGCCGGGGTTTGCCATTTACGATGTGGTAGGTCATCAGGTCGCCCCGCTTTGTTTGCACTTCATTTTGTAAAGAAGCAGGAATATTGGTGGCTTTATCATAATACACCAATTTAACGGCAATCTGTTGTTCCGCCTTTTTACTGTTATCGTTGAGTGAGTAAATGATATTTATAATTTTCGAATCGCCGTTTTTCACATTCGGACCAAAAACACCGTCCTCCAATGATTTTTTCAGGTTAATGATCCCGTTCTTGGTGCGTACGCGTAATTTCTGGTCATTGGCTTTTTGTCCCGGTGCATTATTGTCGAATGAACACCTGTTGTTGCCGCTGCCGTTATTGTCGGGATAGTCGCTGTCGTCGCTGGCATCACAAACAGGCGCCGTAAGCGGGTTGGCGTTAAAGACAGGCGTGGCCAGGGTGTCGTTATTGCCAATCACATAAATGCTGTCGAGGTAAGTAATACCCCCTAAGATCAGCGTATTGATACAGGTATCGTGGGTGCCATCTTTTACAAAACCAACCAGGTAGCGTACCCCGGTTTCGCTTTTTGACACATTGATGACCCCGGTATTTTTATTGAGGCTGAGTCCTTCAGGCCAGGAAAGATAGGTTCCGGTAACGCCCACATTGTTCACCGGGCTTACGGTATATTGTCCGTTTACCGGCTGCAGGTAAATAACACTGTCCCCGTAGCTGGGGCCATTGGGGCATTGGCTGGGTGTATTTACCAAAGCGCTGCTGCTATTAGGTGAATCTACCAGCGTTTCGTTGGTGTTTGTTTCAGGATCATTATCTGAACGATTGGCTTTGTTGCAGGCAACAAAATCAATGAATACTACGAGCAATGATAATAAGAGAAGACAAGTGCACAGTCTGCTTTTCATGTATGTTTCGGTTTTACGCGGGAATCAAACTATCAGACAAGGTTGGTTAGGCACTAGTGTGTAATGATCGCTTCTCAAACGGATATGGATAGGCAAATATTTGTTTTTTGGATAATAATCCACGAATATTTATTACCTGCCTATTTATTTGTTTGGTTTTCAGTGGTGAGTGGTCAGTAGTGAGTGGTGAGTTAACTCGCGATTATTCAGACTTTTGAACATTCGGAAACCCACTCACAACTGACAACTCACTACTCACAGGTATAGATAATAATCTTTTAGCAATTCTACAAATTCAGGCGTATATGTTCGATCAATTTGCTGAATGGTTAGATCAATGGTGGTTGCAAAATCGACTTTAGCACGTTTGTAATGCAAAATGGCGCGGAATGGAGCGTGTTTGGGGGATTGTTTTACCACCCCTTTTTCGGCCAGGTAAAACTGGTGCTCGCCGGCCAGTTTATTGAAATACTCCCAGCGATGATAAGGAAGGAGTATGCCAAATTCGCCATTGGGTTGCAGATTGGCGGCAATAACCGGCAATAATTCATCGAGCGTAAGCAGGGTACTGTGTTTGGCTATTTGTTCGCCGTTGCTGGCGGATAGCAGGTCGCTTTCAAAGAAGGGTGGATTGGAAATAATGAAATCATATTTGTGCGGGAATTGAAAGTGGCGGGCATCGCCGTGGAATGCGGTCAGGCGTTGCTGCCAGTCGTTCTGGCTGGTGTTCTCCTGTAATTGCTGATGTGCAGCCCCATCTATTTCAATGCCGTGAATTTGGGCCTGGGAGCGTTGTGCGAGCATCATCAACAACAAACCGGTTCCCGCCCCAATTTCGAGTACCGTTGAGTGCTGCGCTATCTTCTTCGAAAACCCGGCGCCGAATAAACAGGCATCTGTGCATACTTTCATCGCACACTTATCCTGATTTATTGTGAATTGTTTAAACTTAAAGTATGTATTGGGCATTTGTTGGTTCTTAGTTCTATGTTCTTAGTTCTATGTTCTTTGTTCTATGTTCGGTTAACTCAAAACATAGAACGCAGAACTAAGAACTTAGAATTCAGCTCTCGCAGTAGGACTCACACTTAATTCAGTAAAATCATTCTCTAAATATTTGTAATAAGCCGTCATGGCAATCATGGCTGCATTGTCGGTACAGTATTGAAAGGCGGGTATAAAGGTGCGCCAGTTGTGTTTTTGTCCCATTTCGGTAAGTGCTTTGCGTAAACCACTGTTGGCGCTTACGCCGCCGGCAATACAAATGTGGTTGATGCCGGTAGTGGCAGCGGCTGCTTTTACCTTGTTCAACAAAATGCTGATGATGCGGTGCTGGATGGAGGCGCAAATGTCGGCCAGGTTCTCCTCTATAAATTTTGGATTGCTGGCCGTGTTCTCCTGCAGAAAATACAGGATGGCGGTTTTTAGTCCGCTAAAGCTGAAATTCAAACCAGGTATTTGTGGTTCGGGAAATTTGAACCGGTTGGGGTTGCCCGTTTGCGCATATTTATCAACGAGCGGTCCGCCCGGGTAGGGCAATCCCAATAATTTGGCTGATTTATCAAAGGCTTCGCCGGCGGCATCGTCCATGGTTTCGCCAATCACTTTTAGCGAAAGGGGCGATTCGCACAAAACGATCTGGGTATGTCCGCCGCTTACGGTGAGGCATAGAAAGGGAAAATCCGGTTTGGGATCTTCAATTAAATTGGCCAGCACATGCGCCTGCATATGGTGCACGGCAATAAGCGGTACGTTCAGCGCCAGCGCCAGTGATTTGGCAAATTGTGCGCCTACCAGCAGTGAACCAATAAGGCCGGGCGCCTGCGTAAAGGCAATGGCATGTACGCTTTGTAACAAGGTATGGATAGATGCTTCATCGGCTGGTTCGCCGCTTTGCTGACTGGCTTTTAGTAAAGCGGCATGCACCACCGGAACAATATTTTGCATATGCGCGCGGGAGGCCAGCTCGGGCACCACCCCGCCATATTGTTCATGAATGGTTTGGTTGGCAATAAAATTGGAAAGAATTACTCCATCGCGGCAAATGGCGGCGGCGGTTTCGTCGCACGATGATTCGATTGCTAAG
>CBIMFG010000068.1:0-9571 GCA_966243125.1 uncultured Niastella sp. | reverse complement strand
GAACGCTATGGCGTAGTTGAAATTGCCGACAATGGCGCTATAAAAAGCTTTAAGGAAAAACAGTATTATGAAAGCGGTTTGATCAATGGCGGCATTTATGCATTACAGGTAGCACCATTTTTAAAAGAAGGTTTACCCGAGAAATTCTCTTTTGAAAAAGACTACCTGGAAAAATTATACACCGAACGCCCCATGTTTGGCGTGGTACAGGACGAATATTTTATCGACATCGGCATACCTGAAGATTTTGAAAAAGCAAACCGGGAACTGGTAAATTCCGGCCAATAATAAACCAACGTAATGTTAGACCTTACAAAAATTGACAAATCCTGGACTTTATTTCTTGATCGCGATGGCGTAATAAACATTGAGAAGTACCAGGATTATGTGTATACCTACGATGAGTTTATTTTTTATGAAGGCGTACTGGATGCTATAAAGACATTATCAGACCGTTTTGGCCTGGTTATATTAACTACCAACCAGCGTGGCGTTGGCCGTGGCTTAATGACGGAGGCGGCCCTGCAGGATATTCATACCCAAATGACCCGCGACATTGTGCATGCAGGCGGCCGTATAGACCATATTTATTACTGTGTGGCCAATGATCCCTTAGATCCCAATCGTAAGCCCAACCCCGGGATGATATTTCAGGCTAAAAAGGAATTTCCCGCCATTGACCTGCAAAAGTCACTGATCGTAGGAAACAACATGAGCGATATGAATTTTGGCCGCAACGGAGGTATTCATACCGTATTTGTAAAGACCACCCACCCCAATCCGGCGGTTCCCCACCCGGCTATTGACCTGGCTTTTAGTTCATTACCCGATTTTGCAAAAGCTTTACAGTTGAAATAAAATTTTACCAACCCTTTCACGTTCCTGTTGGGGAAACCGGGCAGGCAGGGTTGTAAATTTGCAAAAACCACCGGTTTCACTGTTGAATTAAAACTATGACGTACCGTTATACCAAATATTTTGTTAGTTGCTGGCTGATGCTGATTGGCGTGATGGCCATGGTGCCGGCATTTGCCCAACAAAAAATAGCCGCTACCGATAGCAAAGAATTATTGAAAAAAGAAGATAGCCTGCAAAAGCTATCTGCGAATATGGTATTCAGTGAGCAGGCTGCCGACCGCTTTAGGTCTGACAGTGTGTTTACCCGCACCTTTGTAAGGGCGTTGAAAATAAAAAACTCATTCTATTTTCCTTTCGACTCCCTGAATATTTCTAAGTTATATGCTCCCGATAGCACTTTCCGCATCTTTACCTGGCAGTTGAAAAAAGATGAGTATGTGTATTTGCAGAAAGGAGCTATTCAAATGAATATGCCAGATGGTTCGCTGAAACTATTTCCGTTGTTCGACTATTCCATGTTCACCTCAAAACCATTGGATAGTGTGCGTACCCGTAACAACTGGATAGGCGCCATCTATTACAAGATTGTACCTACCGCATTCAACGGGGTTAAGTATTATACCTTACTTGGTTTTGATGATTATAGCGTAAACAGCAACCGCAAATGGATGGAGGTAATGCATTTTAACGAGCGTGGAGAACCGGTATTTGGCGGCTCCATGATCTCGTTCAAAGAAGATTCCGTTAAAAAGCCCATCCAGAACCGCTTTAATATTGAGTATAAAAAGGAAGCTAAAACTTTCTTTAACTACGATCCGGAAAAAGACATCATTGTATTTGATCACCTGATCTCTGAAAGCAATGAGCCGGAGAGAAAATCTACTTATATCCCCGATGGTGATTTTGAAGCCTTCAAATGGCAAAATGGCCAGTGGGTGCACGTACCACGCCTCGACTTTGACTTTAAACTGAAAGACGGAGATTTCCCTACGCAATCAGCCATTTTAGATGCTGCCGGCAATGCCAATGAACAACGATTGGAAGAAGCCAGCCGCAGGAATATGGAAAGGGAAGCCGGGGGCACGTCAACACCAGCGCCACCAAAGAAAAGTGCAACACCGAAAAAGAAAGGATAAATTTCATGTTACAGGTTTCAAGTTACAGGGGAAACCAGCATTATTGCCCTGCAACTTGCAACCTGAAACTTGTAACTGTGCTTTTATCCAAGTAATTTATTCTTTGCTTTATTATATTCCTCTTCAGTAATAATGCCCTGTTGTTTTAACTGGTGCAGTTTCTCCAGTTCTGAAGCTATACCTCCACCGGTTGAACCAGTGGAGTATTTAACCTCACCGGCCTGAATACTCATGGCAGAGGCCATATGTTGGGCCTGGTTAGCCAGTTGAATGTTCTTATATTCGGCCTGAGCAAGTGTAATGGTATCTTTGAGGCGTCTGGGGCCATGCACGTTAAAGTAATCTGTAGCGCCAACCTGGGCAGCTGTTTGAATTTGAACATGCCCGAAATTAGGGATATGACCCCAAGGGGATTGGTTGTATGATACGTTGTTTATTTTATCGAGCGGGCTTTCTTTGGCAAAATGATTAAGTAAACCGGCTTCATCAATAACCCGGTAATTGGTAACTACCCAGATGCTCACTTTCCAGGAAAAATATACCACTAAAAAATATAGGGAACCTATGAGGGCGGCAATCCAGCCATAGTGGTCTAAAAAGCCAATAAAAAAAGAACCCACCCAACCGGCCAATGCTATAATTACCGGAACAATGAGTTTAACCCAACTGGTATGGGTTACCAATAGAATCTGTTCGCCTTTTTGTAGAGGTGTGCGCATAGTGTAATTTATATACAATAAACATTGAAAAGAGCTAACCAGGGAAAAGGGGAAAAATAATTTGAATATTAAGGAAAAGGCGTATATTTGTAGTGGATCAGGCTGCGGCGTGGACCGTCCCGGAGGTGACGACTTCCGGTTTTTTATTTTATATAGACTCCCAATCTCTTTTTGTTTACCCAGATTTCTGCTTTCTTGAATTTTGAATGCTCCTTGAAGCGTGCTTCAATAATTGTCTCTATCGATTTTACATTAACCTCTTTTGCGAAATGGATAATTAATGAGTCCGCCTGTTCTTGCCCCTTTCTAATTCTATTATTGATATTTATTCTTTTGTAGGGCCATTTAGGCTCCTCCACTTCCCAATATATTCCATTAATCCTTAGATCTGGATTTTTATTCTGCCTTACACCCGGTAATACTTTGTTTCTGAAGTCAATGTCCCTTTCATGGAGCTTGGGTAATAATTCGGTTCTTTGACCTTCGTTTGCCAGCACAATACCAATAGCAACCAGGAGTTCATAATCACTGTCATTGGTATCAACCAACTTATGAATTAATACAACTCCTCCATTCGTATTTGAGTAATGAAGGATAAATTGCTGGTGCAGCGGCTGCTGTAAAATCAACATCCGTTGCTCTTTGCTGATAGCTTGCGTTAGCATAGACCCAATAATTTTTTTTTAATTATTGGAATCCCCCTGGTTTATCTATAGCAGTACAAATTTGAACTGATAGGTTACAATTCCTATTCGATATTACATATTTTTTTTATAATAAAAAAGCCCCAGCGCATTTGCCAGGGCTAATTATTCGGTTGTTTGTTAATGTTGTCGATCAATCATCCAGCTTCAACACAGCCAGGAAGGCTTCCTGCGGAACTTCTACGTTACCGATCTGGCGCATACGCTTCTTACCCTCTTTCTGTTTCTCCAACAACTTACGTTTACGGCTGATGTCGCCACCATAACATTTGGCGGTAACGTCTTTACGCATAGCGCTGATGGTTTCGCGGGCCAGTACTTTGGCGCCCACGGCGGCCTGAATGGCGATCTGGAATTGCTGGCGAGGTAATAACTCTTTCAGTTTTTCGCAAAGCTTGCGACCGAAATCCTGTGAGCGGCCACGGTGGATCAATGCACTTAAGGCATCCACTTTATCGCCATTCAACAGGATATCCATTTTCACAATATCACTTTCCCGATAACCAATAGGATGGTAATCGAAGGATGCGTATCCACGCGTTTGGCTCTTTAATTTATCGTAGAAGTCGAATACGATCTCAGTCAGGGGCATCTCAAACTGCAGCTCCACACGGGTAGTGGTGAGGTAGCTTTGGTTCAATAAGATACCACGTTTGCCCAAACAAAGCGTCATGATGTTGCCGATGTACTCGGGTTTTGTAATGATCTGCGCTTTGATGTAGGGTTCTTCAATCCTGTCTGTTTTAACCGGATCAGGGAATTCTGTAGGGTTATTTACGATCACCTTTTCGCCTTTAGTAGTATAAGCAATAAAGCTTACGTTCGGCACGGTGGTGATCACAGTCTGGTTAAATTCGCGCTCCAGTCTTTCCTGAATGATCTCCATGTGCAGCATACCTAAGAAACCGCATCGGAAACCGAAGCCAAGGGCCTGTGATGTTTCCAACTCGTAAGTAAGAGAAGCGTCATTGAGCTGGAGTTTGTCCATACAGTCACGCAATTCCTCAAACTCATCTGTATTTACCGGGAAGATACCGGCAAATACCATCGGTTTCACTTCCTGGAAACCTTTGATCATTTCCTGTGTAGGATTATTCTTAAGGGTGATGGTATCACCCACTTTTACTTCTTTGGCATTTTTGATACCGGTAATAAGATAACCTACATCGCCTGCGCCTACTTCCTTCTTCTCCGTCATTTTCAGTTTAAGGATCCCCACTTCGGCTGCCTCGTAATCTGCATCGGTTGACACGAATTTTACAATATCACCTTTACGGATGGTGCCATTGAGTACCCGGAAGTACACGATGATACCGCGGAAGGAGTTGAACACACTGTCGAAGATAAGCGCCTGCAAAGGTTTTTCCGGATCGCCTACCGGAGCAGGTATGCGCTCAACAATGGCCTGTAAAATACCTTCAATACCAATACCGGTACGGCCGCTGGCCAGCAGAATATCTTCTGGTTTGCAACCGATCAGTTCAATGATCTGGTCTTTTACTTCATCGATCATGGCGCCATCCATATCAATTTTATTGATAACAGGGATGATCTCCAGATCGTTATCGATAGCGAGGTACAGGTTGCTGATGGTTTGGGCCTGAATACCCTGGGTGGCGTCAACCAGCAGCAGGGCGCCTTCGCAGGCAGCCAGTGCACGGCTCACTTCGTAGCTAAAATCTACGTGGCCGGGGGTATCAATCAGGTTCAGGATGTATTCCTGACCATCGGTATGTTTATAATTAATTTGAATGGCGTGGCTCTTGATGGTGATCCCTTTTTCCCTTTCCAGGTCCATATCATCCAGTACCTGGTCCATCATTTCCCGTTCACTGATGGTGTTAGTGGTTTGTAACAGTCTGTCTGCCAGGGTACTTTTACCATGGTCAATATGTGCGATGATGCAAAAATTGCGGATATTCTTCATTAAGTCGATTGTCGGCTTTAAAATACCCGCAAAAGTAACTGATTTTAGTGGGATTATGGAGAGAAAGTAGGGTGATTTCCCGTTCAGGTTATCAGGAAATGTAGCGGCTAAGGATATTTGTGTAGCGCAACTGATTACGGGAACCTACGGCAGCCATTCTGAAGGCATAATCAATACCCAAAGGCAGCTTTGTTATCGTTTTTTTGCAGCGGGTATCGGCAACGCTTTCCCAAACACTTTCAGCCGTTACCGGATTGCGTGTCCATTGGTACAGGTACGACCGGGCGCCTATTACCCGGCTAACCTGCATAATAATTTCACCGGGATTAGGACCTGGCTTGATCCTGAAGTTGGCAGGCGCTTTTATGACTACCTCATCATCCTCTTTGTATAATCTGAAACCACTGCTTAACAATGCTACTGCATCCCCGTTAGATTCCCTGATCACGAATTCGCCTACCTGTTTTAGTCTTTCGATCAATAAAACACGGATGTTATTTTTTACAGCGATCTTTTCTCTGTCTCTTGACAAGGCTTCTGATAAGGCGTGTTGAAATTGTTGGGCTAATTCCTGCAGGTCAATGATCAGCAAACCAGGATCGGAAAAATTTTCATTGCCTGTCATGCGTTCTGCGACCCGATACCCCACAACAGCCAGATCAGAATCCCTGGTGTCTTTAAAATTCAGCATTAATTTCTTTTTCATATAGTTGATTTACAGTGAATAAATTAACATTCACATTCCTTTTGGCATGTTATCAATGGAACTTCCCCTGTAAATACTATTTGCTGCTAACCTAAGCGGTTAAATCGATAATAAATTGTCAATAGTTTGGTACTTACTACTAACTGTAGGCTATAAATATAAGCAATATTCGCATAAATGGAGTAAAGTTGCGATTTTGCGCGCCAATCCTTTAAAGAAAACCTTTTTCCCTGAAGGAAATAATGATTCCTTAAAGGAACATGCTATCCTTTTCAACTATTACAAATTCCTTGAAAGGAAATAAAATCCCCTGAAAGAAAAAGGCATCCTTTGAAACTTTTTACTATTCCTTAAAAGAAAAAAGAATCCCTTGAAAGAAAAGTAAATTCCTTCAGGGAATTTTAAATTCCCTGAAAAATAAAAGGCCTACCCGTTATAACAGCTTGATTAATAGCATTAAAATGGCACAGTTTTGAAAATCGCCAACCTGGCGTTCTTCCCCAAAAAATGCTTTATTACATTTGCACATGAACTCGCTGCGACCATTACTCACTTCCTATGCCTATAACATCCTTGGCTCCTACGAGGATGCGAAAGATATTGTCCAGGATGTTTTATTGGAAATGATCAATCGTACCGGTGCTGCTATTGAAAACGAAAAGGCGTACTTAACCCGGTCGGTAATTAACCGGGCCATCAATGCCCGCAACAGGTTACAAAAGATCCAATCAGGCTATCCCGGTCATTGGTTGCCCGAACCGGTGGCTACCGAAACTGCCGATGGCGACCTGAACCGAAAAGACATTCTCTCTTACTCCCTGATGGTGTTGCTGGAAAAGCTGGATGCCAAACAACGGGCCGTTTTTATTTTGAAAGAGGCGTTCAATTACGATCATGAGGAGATTGCAGAGGTGCTGGACATCAGCGTTGAAAATTCAAGAAAAGTACTCAGCCGGGCCCGGGGAATTCTTCATAATGAACCAATCAGCGACGTGGCAAAAACGCCTGTTGATTCACTGGATAAATACATGGCGGCTATTCAAAGCCGGGATCTTAAAAAAACTGAACAGTTGCTGAGCAATGAGGTGGTATTGGTTTCTGACGGCGGCGGCAAGGTACGGGCAGCCGTTAATCCGTTGATTGGTATTGAAAGCGCCTCCCTGTTTATTTACACCATGCATAATAAATACTACGAAGACGGGCAGATTGTATATGGGATGGTGAACCACGCCCCTGCCCTGTTCTATTACGTGGATGAACAGCTGGTGACCTGTCAGGTCTTTGAATGGCAGGATGAAAAAATACACCGGGTTTATTTGATACGTAATCCCGACAAATTAGTAGCGTTACAGGAAGAACAAAGGAAATGACGAATGAAAAATTAAAAACAGAGAAATTAAAAAGGAAAAGCAGCAGTAAGAGGTACGAAAATCAGGTTCTTCTTACCTCCTACCTCTTACTTCTTACTTCGTTTTATGCCGAAGGCTGCGTAAGCGACCAGCCATTTATAACCAGGTCCTGCACCGTTTCATTTCGTTTGGCGCCTTCTAATTTTGTATAGATACCTTTCCTTTTTACCAGCACATCTGTAAGCAACATAGTGCCTACAAAGCCAATAATTGGGCATATAATAATGCCGAAAAACGCCCAGATGTCCCAGATAAGGTACCACAGCACTATTGTTGCAATAGCAATACCCCAGGCAATTTGCGCCGCCCGGCCGGCCGACAGCACATGTATGTTCTTGCAACTGGTGCATCTTGGAATGCCGACGGGAAGCTTATTAAACTTTACAGAGCTGTATACAATTATGTTCGTTCTGTCATTTACTTTAAACAGGGGTTGAAAATGGTTATCTCCCATTCTCGTAAAATGACCGGTGCCGCAATACTCGCATTGGGTATTAGTAGGTTCCAGTCTTTTATATTTTTCGTTGAATACGTGCTGCATGTGTTAATAATGATTTAGTCGTTATCTACGTGGGCGTATACTGTTTTGGATATAATGTAATAGATGAGGAACGCAGGCAATGCGGCTATAACTATCGGGATCACCAATTCGATTTTTATGTAGGTTGTTCTTCCTGTAAAATAAAAATTATGAACAAAGGGCAGCACTACAGACATTACCACTGCTCCCAATACACCGGCAACAGGTTTGGTTTTGGCGCCCAAATAACCTAAAAGGCCACATAACGCAATGGCAATAATATACCAGATGGGAGAAGTGATCTCGAATATAGGCCCTACCATGGAGATCATTACAAGACCAATAAAAATGAACTGCCTGCCGTCTTCATTGGAATTGCGTTTATCTACCTTATCAAACAGTTCCTGTTTGTACTGCCTGAACTCGGCTTTGATCAATGCAGTTGCCTCCTCCAATTCATAGCCTTGCGCCATCAATTTTGCAATAGCTGTTTCTGCCTTAAAATTGTTATTGGAAAATGATTGTCTTAGATCGTCTTTTTGTTGCTGGGTAAGGGTACGACTCATTTTATTGTACGGTATTTGGTTGTTTCATATAAGGATGGTTTGCTATGTATTCCTATAAGTCAGCAAGAAACAAATAATTAATTAAACATGCAAGCTGCAGAACAGTTAGTAATGCAAAAAAGGAGGAGTATCATATTATTATAAATATGAAAACATCCCCCTGCAAAAAGAAAAGGCCTAATGGTTAATGGAAAGCTCGTTATGGGTCATACTGGCATTTGGCTTAGGGATACCTATAGAAGTATCCCCGCCAAATGATGGACCACCCGACTGAAATATTTTTCCCTATGGCTTTGTGGTATAAAGCCTTTATTAATTACGATCTAACGTATATGTAAATGTTTTTTTTGTGATTATAAACCGGTATCTTTATCAGGTTCCATTTCAAAGTATCCTGCTAGTGCCGCTGAATTGATTGTAAAATTTGCTTAGAAATAGCATTTTAAAAACACGGCTTACCGGTATTTTTCTTCCTCCCGGAAAACCGTGATCCCTGGCTACAGATTTATTTTTAACATAAAAACTAAACACGCTAGTATGAGTACCCAAACACCTAAACCCAAAGCTACGGCTACGGCTATCCCTGTTTTTCCCAACCCGGTTCCTGTTTTTCTGATCCCTTTACCGCAGGATTATCCTCGGCTTCCCATAACCGAAATGGCTTTTCAACCAGTGGCTTATAATCAGGGTACCGGTAAAGTAACGTATGTAACCGTTTTGGTTCCCCTGCCTGCGAGGCAAACGCTGATACCAGCAGCGGAAATAATTATGGATGAGGCGCCTACCGGCACCACGTTTACCTATTCCATTCAAAATGTAGCGGATGACACCGCTGCCGATTTTGACCGGCTGGCACTTATGAGTTTTTCATTTTTATCACCAACACCAGGAATGAGTTTTAAGGTGGCCATTGAAGTTTTTTCATCAACAGGTTCAGCAACAGAGTCAGAGGCGCATGGTAAAGTGGTAATGGATTCCGATATGGACCCCACCTTCGCCTTAACAACCCCCTAATATGAAAAATCG
>CBIMFG010000067.1:0-9648 GCA_966243125.1 uncultured Niastella sp. | reverse complement strand
GACACAGCAGTTACTACTGCCACGCCTGCTGCCAGCGAACCGTTTGCGGTTCCAAAAAATTTGAACCTTACGTTGAATGCCAAGGTAGGCGATGTAAAATACGATAAAGTAGATTATAAAAATATTGCCGGTACGTTGGCAGTAAAGGATGAAGCCGTTAGCATGAAAGATGTAAAAATGGAAGCGCTGGATGGCACCATTGCACTGGGCGGCTCTTACTCTACCAAAGTAAGCAAAAAGAAACCCGATATTTCGCTTAACTATGACATTCAGAACCTCGATATTCAGAAAACATTCATGGCTTACAATACCGTGCAAAAGCTGATGCCCATTGGCCAGTTCATTGACGGTAAATTAACGTCGAAGCTTACCCTCAATGGCAAACTGGGCGAAACCATGATGCCCGATCTGAGTTCATTGACCGGTAGCGGCTCTATGTTGCTGTTACAAGGTGTGCTTAACAAATTTGCGCCGCTCGATAAACTGGCCAGCGCACTCGACATCAACAGTTTGAAAGAGATCTCATTGAAAGATGTAAAAAGTTATTTTGATATAGCCGATGGAAAAGTGTTTGTAAAACCTTTCAATGTAAAGGTGCAGGATGTAGATATGGAAATTGGCGGTAAACATGGCCTCGATCAGTCTATCGACTATGCCATCAATATGAAAGTGCCACGCGAAAAACTGGGCAGCAAAGCCAATGCGCTCATGAATAACCTGGTAACGCAGGCCAACAGCAAAGGCATTCCTGTTAAGATGAGTGATGTGGTGAACTTAAAGGTGAACCTGGGTGGTAGTATTACCAGCCCCACCGTAAAAACCGACCTGGCCGGTTCAGGCAACTCCTTGGCCGATGAGATGAAAGACCAGGCCAAAGAACTGGTGGAAGCTAAAAAGGCCGCTGCAAAAGACACGTTGCAATCAGTAAAGAACCAGGCAGTGCAAGCCGGTAAAGACTATCTGGCCAACGTGCTGTCGGGACGTAAAGATAGTACCGGTACCAAAGACAGTACGGTTAAAAGTACTAAGCAACAAGCGGAAGAAAAGGCCAAGGGGCTCATAAAAGGGTTGTTCAAGAAGAATTAAATTATATGTTTGTTTGTAAGGGGGCTACGCCGAACGGTGTAGCCCCCTATTTTTTGTAGCCGGTTTCCCTTATATTTGTTCACCTTATAAAAATCTAGCGATTAAGAATCAAAACTATGGACAAACTGTTCTACTTAGCGCCCGCTATGGGCATTCTGGGCTTGCTGTATACGCTCGCAAAATTCAAGTGGGTTTCTAAACAAGATGCGGGCTCCGACCGCATGAAAGAGATCAGCACATACATAGCACAAGGGGCCATGGCCTTTTTACGTGCCGAATGGAAAATTCTCGGCTATTTTGTTGTTATCGTTGCCATCTTATTGGGTGTTATGGCCAGCGCCAATCCCGATTCACACTGGGCAATTGCCATCGCATTCATTATTGGCGCCATCCTCAGTGCAACAGCCGGTTACATAGGTATGCGCGTGGCTACCAAAGCCAATGTACGCACCGCCAATGCAGCCCGTACCAGCTTAAGCAAAGCCCTGGCCGTGTCATTTACCGGCGGCTCAGTAATGGGTATGGGTGTGGCCGGACTGGCAGTATTAGGCTTAAGCAGTTTATTTATCATTCTTAAAATGTTGTTTGCACCCGAAGCAGGGGTTGACTCTCCGGAAATGATGCGGACCATTGAAGTGCTTACCGGCTTTTCATTAGGCGCCGAATCAATTGCCCTGTTTGCCCGTGTGGGTGGTGGTATTTATACCAAAGCTGCCGACGTAGGTGCCGACCTGGTTGGTAAAGTGGAAGCTGGTATCCCAGAAGATGACCCGCGTAACCCGGCTACCATTGCCGATAACGTGGGTGATAACGTGGGCGATGTGGCCGGTATGGGCGCCGATTTGTTCGGTTCTTATGTAGCCACCGTGTTGGCAACCATGGTACTGGGTCGCGAAGCAGTGGTGTCTGATCAGTTCGGTGGTATGTCACTGATATTGCTGCCCATGATGATTGCAGGCGTAGGTATCTTATTTTCTATCATAGGCACCTTCTTTGTACGCATCAGCGAATCGGCCGGTGTTAACACCGGTACGGTACAAAAAGCGCTGAACATGGGTAACTGGGGTTCCATCGTTCTTACCGCTATTGCCTGTGTGGGCATTGTATTCTGGATCCTGCCCGCAGGCGAGTTTCACCTGGTACGTGATATGGCCAATGGTGCGCTCATAGCAGGTAGCAAAACCTTTACCCGCGAAGGCATTCTTGGCGCTATTGTCGTGGGCCTTGTAGTAGGTACATTAATGAGTATCATTACAGAGTATTATACAGCAATGGGTAAACGTCCGGTAATGAGCATCATCCGTCAATCGGCTACCGGCCACGCTACCAACGTAATTGGAGGTTTGGCTGTAGGTATGGAAAGTACGCTGTTGCCCA
Organism: uncultured Niastella sp.; assembly: GCA_966243125.1. GTDB lineage: Bacteria > Bacteroidota > Bacteroidia > Chitinophagales > Chitinophagaceae > Niastella. The sequence goes on along the minus strand of CBIMFG010000067.1, from coordinate 7,185 downwards.
TTCTGGTGTTAGCCGGTGGCATTTGGGGTTCTTACCAATGCGCAGGTTTGTACGGTGTGGGTATTGCCGCAGCCGGTATGATGGCCACTACTGCCATGCAGTTAGCCATCGACGCCTTTGGCCCTATTGCCGATAACGCCGGTGGTATTGCTGAAATGAGCGAGTTGCCCAAAGAGGTGCGCGAAAAAACCGACGTGCTGGATGCAGTTGGTAACACAACCGCTGCTACCGGTAAAGGTTTCGCCATCGCTTCTGCCGCCCTTACCGCACTGGCCCTGTTTGCCGCGTTTGTAGGAGTAGCAAAAATTCCAGGTATCAATATTTATAAAGCCGATGTACTGGCCGCGCTGTTTGTAGGTGGTATGATCCCCTTCATTTTCTCCTCACTGGCCATTCGCGCAGTAGGTGAAGCAGCCATGGCCATGGTGGAAGAAGTACGTCGTCAGTTCCGCACCATTCCCGGTATTATGGAAGGAAAAGGCAAACCCGAGTATGATAAATGCGTGGCTATTTCAACCAACGCTTCTATCAAAAAAATGATCATGCCTGGTTTAATTGCCATTGCTTCTCCCCTCATCATTGGTTTTCTGTTAGGTCCCGAAGCATTAGGTGGCTTCCTTGCTGGTGCAACAGTGAGTGGTGTATTAATGGGTATGTTCCAGAACAACGCCGGCGGCGCCTGGGACAATGCCAAGAAGTCTTTTGAAAAAGGTGTTGAAATCAATGGCCAGATCTACTATAAGAAAAGCGAGCCGCATAAAGCGTCAGTAACTGGTGATACCGTGGGTGATCCGTTTAAAGATACATCGGGCCCATCTATGAACATCCTCATCAAACTGATGTCGATCGTATCGCTGGTAATAGCGCCTACCCTGGCTCAAATACATAGTAACGGTAATACGCAGACTGTACATACAGAAAAGAAAACTGTAATACCTGAACATAACCGTGATCTGACAAATACTTATACAGTAGAAAAAAAGATCAAATAAGAATTTAAAAAAAATTCTTAGAATATTCAAACAACGACATTATCTTTACGGTAACAACTTAAGGCACTATATCATACCAAATACCAACGACCCCATGTTTCTACATCGGGGTCCCTTTTTTTTATACCCCCTCTCAGTAAAGATTGTAGAAGGATACCCTTACCAAACAGTCTTCTTCTGCTCTTCATAACAACAATAGCCCTTCTTAAAAGCAAAATCCTACATACTAACCCTTACGCAAGCTTTCATTATCAAATTATCGAATCAGCTAATTATCACATTGCCTACTTCACTAAAGCAAACCAAGGCGCTTGTACAAACGAACCCGTAAACTTTACACGCAGATTACTACGGATGTTGATGGTAAAACTATTTACTCCAAATAAGGTATGCGGAAACCAGGTAAAGCGGGCTTCAATAGTACCAAAGATCAGGTTTTCGTTACGGGTTCTTATGCCACCACCCAATGCCGGAAAAAGGCCGCCCCGGCCGTAACCCAACTGCTTAGGCGTCATCATGGTTGCCCGGGCAAAGGCCAGAAAAGCGATCTTGAAACCCAGAATGCTCCATCGTGTATAGAGTGTCGATTCGGTGCCCAACGACAATCGTTGTCTGGCTCTTATGCTATCGGTACTAAAATCATCTAATCCGAATTCATTGTTGATGTGCAGTGACTCATATACATGTTGATTGTAAATACCGGCATAACTGATATTGGTATATTGCCTGAGCTTTACCCTGGGAAATTGCATCAACCGGCTGTACCACCCCAAATTCAGCAGGGTGCTGTTATCCTGAAATTCTCTTTTATATAAATTGGTACCCAACGCCAGGGTGTATTCCCAGTAGTTTTCATGCCTGTCAACCAGCCAGTGATCAAACTCAAATCCTGCATACATCCGCCGCAAACTATCTACCTGTACCGGCCCAATAGTAACTTTGCGCGTCATACCCACCGGTAAATCCTCTGTTCGCCCAAACCCGTAAATGTAATTGGTTCTGTAGAAGTCGATATTATACCACGTGAATTGTCCCAGCACATATTGCTTATTGGTATAACGGGAATCGAAGGTATCCAGCAATGGCCGCTGATCAAAATGCTGATTGAAATAGCGCATAGATACAAACCGGCGACTGCGATCATCATCATTTTTTTTCTTTTGTTTGTTCACCCCAATGTTGTAACCTAACCACACATCACCTAACTGGTATTTATAATCGCGAAACAGCGGGCTCGGTTTTTCATATACATTCGTAGCCTGGTTGCGGCTTATTTGTAAACCACCTGCAAAGCGGGCATTGGGTGTGTACAACGGCCGGTCGAGCGAAAGAAAATACGCCGTTTCATTTTCAGTGGCCAACCCACTCTGGTTGATGGTTGTGTACGCAGCTTCTAAATTAATAAATGAACCGCCTACACTGGTCTTTCGGTACCTGATCTCCGACCCCATGATCGGGTTGCGGCTCTTATCATATAATAAGGTATACTGTAAGCGTTGCGCCATGCCCAGGAAATTGGCGTCGTAAATAGAGGTCTTTACAGTATTAACCCCCGAAGCACTTACATCAGCTCCCCAGCTAAATACATCGCGCAAACGAACATACAGGTCAACCGAATCAGGATACTCTTCAATGGGCCGCACCATGATGCGCGCATCTTTTATAAAATTCTGGTCACGTAAAAAACGTTCATTATCCGCCAGCCGGTACGGGTCTATCTCCTGCCCTTTTTTTACAAATAACAATTCGCGAATGATCCAGTCCTTGGTATTCGATTGCAACCGGTCGGCCGCCCGGGTTAATGTACTGATGATGTTTTTAGAAGTATCCGATACGTTTTGACTAAACGATAAGTTTACGATATAAATGTGCCGGATCGCTTTGCCGGCATAGGGTTTAAAGCTGGCTTCACTTTTTTGCATAAAGGAAGAGTCTTCCCTTTTCGGTTCCACCCGCACAAAACTATTGTATACATCATGCGTTAACTTTTTAAAGGTATTTTTTTTCTTTACCGTACTATCCTTTTGGCCATATACCCCCAGGCATAATACGATGAGAACACAGGAACACAATATGTAGCGAAGCGATGTGGGCATAATTCAAATTGGTGGCTAAGGGCATGGCCGTGACAATTAACTATTTATAACTGCCTACTGTTTAAATACATCAATTATACCATGTTACGGATTGTAATATAGACCGGTTGGCTAAAAGCGATGTAGAAAAAAATCTACTTTTGTGTTAAATCGGTTCGTTAAACGGTTACACAGGGTTAACCAGTTAACCAGTTGATCAGTTGACCAGTTATGATAGCAACCATACAATTCTGCGCTGTTTCCATACAGAAATCATATGCTACTGTATATTTTCAGTCCATTTCTATATAGAAACGATGCGTATCATATAATTTCACTATGTTTTTGTACAAAAATGGTACGCTACCATATAATTTCACCCCATTTCTATATAGAAACCATGTGTTTCTATATATTTTAATACCATTTCTATTTAGAAACAATGCTTCGCTAAATAGTTTCACCCCATTTCTGTATAAAAACGATACAAAATTGTACAAAAACATAGGGTTTCTAAATATAAAATAAGCTGCTCCTACTTGATAATAAATACTTTATCAACGCCATCAACCCTATCAACCAGCCTTTTTTCCTGGTTAACCGGTCAACCGGTCAACCTTCCCTACCAACCACCCATACACATTAACATCAACGAAGCCCTTCGTTTTATTTACCTTCCATTAACAAAACCTTACGAAATTTATCGTATTTTTAAGCCAAATGTATTCCGATATGGCTACTACAAAAACTATAAAACCCACTGAGAGCGAGTTAGAGATCCTGCAGATCTTATGGAAAAAAGGGAATGCCAGCGTACGTGAAGTACACGAAGAATTATTGGCTACCAAAGAAGCCGGTTATACCACTACCCTTAAACTTATGCAGATCATGCACGAAAAAGGACTGGTTAAACGCGACGATTCCATAAAGACCCATATTTACCAGGCAGCAGTAAGTAAAGAAAAAACCCAAAAGCATCTGTTGAATAAAATGGTTGATAGCCTGTTTGGCGGCTCTGCCGGTGAACTGGTTATGCAGGCCCTGGGTAATCACAAAGCGTCGGCGGAAGAACTGGAGGAGATCCAAAAAATTTTAGACAATCTGAAAAAACAATAAGTAATTCATGAACCTGTTGTACCAATCGGCTTTCCTTAAAGCGTTGGGATGGGCATTGCTGAACAGCTTATGGCAAATGGCGTTGTTGTGGCTGGTGTATGTGGGGTTTACCATGAACGGAAAAAAGTTGCTATCCCGTCAAAGACATGCGATTGCCCTGCTCTCCTTAGCCGGCGGCTCGCTGTGGTTCCTTGCTACCCTGGTCATTAATTTGTACAAAGCTGCCAGCGATCCGCAGGCGATCACCTTATATGTAACGGAAAACGAACCCGCCTTCAACAACACCCTGCCCGGCATAATTTCAAATTGGTTTGAACCGGCCCTGCCCTTTTTGTCGTTGGCATACCTGGTAGCCGCCGCGTTCCTCTTTGTTCGATTTTATTTTCAATATCGTCATACCCAGCGGTTGTTTACCACCGGTTTGCAGAAAGCCGATGTTGAATGGCGCCTTTTTCTGAAAAACGCAGTACAACACCTGGGCATAAAAAAGAAAGTGCACATCTGGCTGTCGTCGCTGGTTGATACGCCGGTGACCTTTGGTATTTTCAAACCTGTAATTTTATTACCGGTAGCTGCAGTAAACCACCTAACCCTGAAACAGGCAGAAGCTATTATATTGCATGAGCTGAACCATATTCGCCGCAATGATTACCTGGTTAACCTGCTTATTTCCTGTGTAGATGTGATCCTGTTCTTTAACCCGTTTGCCCGGTTATTGACCGGCATCATTCGAAAAGAGCGGGAAAACTGTTGCGATGACCTGGTTTTACAATTTTGCTACGAACCCCATAGCTACGCCAGTGCTTTATTGAAACTGGAACAAAACCGGGTAAACACCAACGAGCTGGCACTGGCCGCCACCGGAAAAGATAAATTCTTTTTGCTGAACCGGGTGAAACGCATTTTGGGAAATGAGCCCACTGCCAACCCGTTCAACCAAAAACTGATTGCCTACCTGCTGAGTGCCTTACTGATCGCGTTCATTGGTTTTATAAACCCGGGCAATGTGATCGTAAAAAAACTGGCTGCCGTTCGGGAACCATTACCGGTGGTTGAGGCCGTTCAAACTTTTGTTACCCCACCGGCTGATGACCTGGTTAGGCAGGTGGTGGCGGTTGTGGTAAATAACCCATCGCTAGAGATCCATAAAAAAGAAAGGAACTGCCCCGAGCAAAAGGACCCATACAAAAAACTGGAACAGATCATTGAACTGACCACCGATGCAAAACTGGCCGCCCTCGACAAACAGCTGGATGCAACGCCCGAACAAATGGTGGGTTTTGTAAATTCAGCGGAAGCCACCGACTACACCCTGGCCGAAGTAACTCCGGCTCCTCAACAGCCTCCCCTGCCACCGGCTCAACAGGTTTATCCCTACGTGCCCGGAAACAGTTTTTATTTTCAGGCAATAGAGGATACAACCCTGCCCAAAAAATATGTGATGACCGAAACCGATGCAAAAGCAAAAGAAGCCCTGGAAAAATCCATGCTGGCTTTGCAGCAGGTTGACTGGAAAAAACTGGAAGGTTCATTAAAGGCTCAGGGTATGAAAGTGAACATCGACCAGATTCAACAGGAAATTCAAAAAGCCATAAAACAGGTTGACTGGAAGAAGTTGAACGCGGAAACAGAAAATGCCCTGGACGATGCCAAACAGAAAATCGAAGAAATGCAACAGGCTGCTGTGGTGCGGTTGGGAAGTTTTCAACGGGCACAAACTGAAAGAGCAGAAAGATTGAAACTGGCCCAGCAACAAATTCTTTATGACCGGTTGCAACAACGCGAGGCCTTAAAGAAATTGGAACAGGACAAAAAAGAAATAGAAGAAGCAAAGAAAAAAGCCTGCCCTATGCCAACCCAAACCGTCAAAAGAAAAAGGATCGTTCAAATCTAAGATACGCTCCCCGGCCCAGGTCGGGGATTTTTTTTGCCCCTGCCTCACCTTCCCATCTCATTACCTCTACCTTATATTACAATTTTACCTACTACTAACCGGAAAGATTAATTGCAAATACTGCAAACCATTTTGATTGAATTCTGCAAAAAACAGGAAGGCGGAGAAGGACATCCTGCAAGGCCGATCTGATAAAACCGGCCTTTACAAGGCAGGATATACGAGAATAACATGTGCATTGGATAAAGTTGGTTGGAAAGCAACTGGCTGGAAAATCACTTTCCAGTTCCCAATCGGATCGGATTAAAGACAACAAAATCACGGGCTAAAGCTACGAACGGAAAACTACTATCCAAGCCGGAACGGCGAATACTTATCCATACTTTGTAAAACTTAACGCAGCGCCATAGCAATTTTTTAGAATATAACTAAACGCGCTAATTTCAAAATCAGCAGACTGTGTTATGAAAATTCACGACTTTATGGCAGAACGAAAAAAGTGGCTTAAAAGCAATTTTAACGCCTGGGGAGGGATGTATTTTGGGTAAGATGTATATAAAACAAAATCCCGCCTTTGGCGGGATTTGTTGTTCGCAGTTGGTATTGGTTACGCAGACATTACCAAAAAAGGTCGAGGTAATTTGAGCCTCTAAGTTTTTTATTCAAGCCTCCCTACAGTCATTTTAGGGAAGGTTATATAATGTGTCCATTCATTCCATCACTGTAAAAAATCACCCGATTGTCCATTCTGCTTGTTTGTATAATTTGAGAGCGACGTACAACCACGCTCCTCCTTTTCTCTTTTTTCTTTTCCTTGCAAGCAGTCGCGTGACTACGTGATAAATTGCTAGACATCCAAACATCTGAAGTTGCTGCAACAAAATTCTAAAAGAATGAAACAAATTGTGAAAAAGTGTTTCTCAATAGTTAATCCTCACAAAGCCTTATAAACCAAAACGATTTAAGGTCACGAACTTTCCCATTTCCATATTTGGGAAATTGCTCAAAAAATTCTCCACTTTACCCCTTAGCCGATAGTATCTGCCGGGCATTTTTCCCTTCACAAAACAACAGGTCCAAAATCGACAAATTAGGAATAAACCCTATT
>CBIMFG010000066.1:0-9689 GCA_966243125.1 uncultured Niastella sp. | reverse complement strand
GTAACTCATTAACACTCAAACACTACAACTTAGCATATTAGTTATTTGTCAGAAAAAGTTATTTCTGTTCTCCTTTAACAAATAAGGAGTAATTATTAAAAACCTCGCAGACAACACTTTATAATTCCATTTCATAAATTCATTAAGAAGAACTTTAAGGATGAAGATTTATTACTCTAAATAAACACTGTATATCATTCATTTAAAAACAAAACTCAACTTTTCCACCTCATTTCCCCTTCTTCTGATCTATCTTCCCCATCACCTGCCTGAACAACACTTTAATATGATCAATTTCTTCCTGGTGTGTGGTTTTCTTTCTGGTTCCAAAATAAAGCGTATTCTTTACTTTTTTATCTCCTTCCCAAATCAGTTTTATCTGGCCGCTTTCTATTTCAGTATAACAAAGAAAATCAGGGATCACGGCCAGGCCTGTACCACCGCTTAAACACCGCACAATCGAGTTCAGGTTTGGTACTATGTAATTGGGCCTAAACGCTGGCTTCTTGCCAAAATTCAACGTCCAGAAGTTAAACAGATGCTCCATATCGCCCGTGGTGCCATACCATTTTTGTTGTTTGAGCCACTGTTCTGTTTTATCCTTGTTTTTGGTTTTATGCACTTTTCTGAATGCCTCCAGATCAACATCCTTTCCACCAACCAATACAATGTTTTCCGAAGAAAAGGCTTCATGTTCTATTATTCCCGAAACACCTTTTCTGGGGGTAATGATCAGGTCAAGAATACCTTTCTCCAATTGGTCCAACATCTCAGGATATTCACCAAAACTAATGATTAGGTTAAAAGGCAATTTGGAAACATACTGTTCAAGTGTGATCTGAAAAGTTTCAAAACACATCCCCACGCTAATGGTAGGCGTATGCTTTTCTATAGATCGTTGAAAGTTCATCTCCACATCTTCCAGCTTTGTTAACGCATCTGAAATGGCGTTGTACAAAACCTTTCCCCGCTCAGTAGGGATCATTTTTCGCCCGGTGCGATCAAAAAGTTTGTACCCAACATAGGCTTCCAGAGAAGACAAATGCAAGCTAACACCCGGCTGTGAAATAAACAGGGCATCTGCGGCGCCTGTTAAAGTTCCGGTTCTGTAGATCGCTTTAAACGTCCTGTACCATTCCAGGTTAACCATAATCAACTATTATTTTAATGATACAAAGGTATAAATCATGTTATTTCTATAATACCAGGTGGCGGTCTAATTTTGCCCTGTCAATAAAAAAAGAAGGAAATGAAAAAGATTGTAATCATAAATGCAGGACAACATTTTGGTCATTCAGGTGGCCGGTTTAACCATACGGTAACAGCGGAAACAATCGCTTTTTTCGGCAACCAGGAACAGGTGCAAGTTAAACAAACAAACATTGCCGAAGGCTATGTTCCAAAAGAAGAAGTGGAGAAGTTCGTGTGGGCCGATGTGATCATTTACCACACCCCTATCTGGTGGTTTCAGGTGCCACATGGATTCAAAAAATATCTTGATGAGGTATTTACTGCAGGGCATAACAAAGGCATTTATCACAGTGACGGACGGAAAGCAGAAAACCCCAAGATCAATTATGGAACAGGTGGCAGTTTGCATGGCAAACAATATATGATCACCACCAGTTGGAATGCACCAGAAACCGCGTTCACCTTACCCGGTGAGTTCTTTGATGAACACAGTGTTGATGAAGGACCTTTGTTTGGGTTTCATAGAATGAATGCGTTTACCGGCATGCAACCGTTGAAAAGCTTTCACTTCCACGATGTAGAAAAGAATGCCAACATCGATCGCGATATGAAAAAGTATCGGGCACATTTAAACCAGGTATTCAAAACAACAACAAAACACGAATTAGTATAAATATGGAATACAGAAAATTAGGCAATACCGACCTTGAGTTATCAGTGATCACCTATGGCGCCTTTGCTATCGGCGGCAATATGTGGGGCGGTACCGAAAAAAAAGAAGCGATCGATGCTATTCATGCATCGCTTGATCGTGGAGTAACTACCATAGACACCGCGCCCTTCTATGGCTTTGGGGTAAGTGAAGAAATGATTGGCGAAGCCATTAAAGGAAAAGACCGCTCCCGCATACAACTGTTGACCAAATTTGGTTTGGTATGGGATGGCAGCAATAAAGGCAAGGGTGAATTTTTCTTTGATGCAGTAGACGATGGGAAGAAGATCCCCATTTATAAATACGCATCCAAAGCCAATGTTATAAAAGAACTGGAAGAAAGCTTACAACGCCTGGGTACAGATTATATTGATCTGCTACAAATACACTGGCCCGACAACTCAACCCCCATCATCGAAACCATGGAAGCATTGGAACTGTTGATACAACAAGGCAAGGTGCGCGCTGCAGGTGTAAGCAATTACAGTGTGGCGCAAATGAAAGAAGCAGGCCGTACTTTGCAATTGGCAAGCAACCAGGTTTCTTACAGCATGCTTAACCGGTCAATAGAAAACGATCTCGTTCCTTACGCGCAGCAAACCAACACCGGCATTATTGTATACAGTCCCATGGAAAGAGGTTTGCTCACCGGCAAATACTTTAAAGAAAGTAAACTGAAAGATAATGATCACCGCAATGGTTATTTTGGGCAGTTTGATCTGGAAAAAGTAAAAGCATTCCTACAGTCCATTGAACCTATTGCCAACAACAAAAACGCGTCTCTCTCGCAATTGGTTTTACGCTGGACAACCCTGCAACCTCGCATTTCAGTAGTACTGGCAGGCGCCAGAAACGCCCAACAGGCCATTGAAAATGCAGCAGCCATAGATATTACATTAAAGCCAGATGAGTTACAATTTATAGATCAGGAGTTATTAAAAATAAAATAATAACAATGCCCCATAAACGTGGGGCATTGTTGTTTTTACAGGATAGTGGTTTTATTAAATTAAGTCACACCCACTGGTGCAGGTAAAATAATTGGTTATTTTTGCATCCACTAATCCCTATACCTTTTAAACCATAACAACATGAATACATTATCCTGTACCCATACCCGCCTTTCTTTATTTTATTCTCCAGGCTTATAAGCCCTTATTAAGTTAATTTCTCTGCATAAAGCGTTCTGTTAGAATTTGCTTTACAATTCAACATTTCCATATCCGTGAAAATGCCCCTGACCCTATGAATTATTCCGTGAAAAGACTATGTATAGCCCTGTTTATCCTGCTGTCGTGTATACCTGTTACCAGCCTTGCCCAAAAGACAACAACCGGCGATTTTATTTACGTGGCAACAGATGGAAAAGGAACCAACATGCGCCTGCGCTGGGCGCCTTCTTCGCCATTGTTATGGCAATTAGGCATTCGTTATGGGTATACAATAACAAAATACCAGGTGCAAACCAATGGAGCTGCGGCTACCGGTTCACCCAAACAGGAATTGCTTTCTGCCGTGCCAGTTAAACCAGCCGTTCCAAGCCAGATGAAAACCTTTGCCGAAAAGGATTCTATGATAGCCGTAATGGCCGCCCTGATCTATGACAGTACGCAGGCGGCAGGCAAAGGCACCGGTAATATTTCAGATCGTTCATCGCTGCTTACCCAACGGTTTGCCTATGCGCTGCTGATAGCTGACCTGGATTATGGCGCCGCACAGGCGGCCGGACTGGCATTCACCGATACGCGTGTACAAAAAGGCGAACGATACATTTATAAGATCACCATCAACATTCCCGAACAACTTCGAAAAGAAGTGCCTTATAAAGAAGGCGTGGTATTTTGTATTGGCGGCGAACAACGCCGCATGCCCGGCATTGGAATGCCCGACCTGCAAATAAGCGACAATTACGCTACCCTTCACTGGAACATTGAACACCTGAACGGGTTTTATACCGCTTATGAAATTGAACGTTCAACCGATGGCATTCATTATTCACCGGCAACAGACCTGCCCTTTGTACAAATGGCAAAAGGTAAAACACCGGCGGTGGCTACTTTTACCGACTCCCTTTTTCAACCCAATACTGATTCGCTGTATTACCGGGTAAGAGGCATCAATCCTTTTGGCGACAGAAGCGCCTTTTCACCGGCAGTTGCCCAACGGAATTTCATTATACCGGTATACCGGCCACACATCGACAGCATTTACAATGTACCAGGTGCAGGTGCACGCGTTCGTGTTTGCTGGCAGTTACCCGATAGTATAGTCCGCCAAACAGAAGGGTTACAGGTGTTGGTTGCCAACAAGGCCGCGGGGCCTTATTTCCCCGTTACCAAAAACATGCTCGCGCCTGCAGAAACCGGTTTTACAGATTCCATGCATTTTGTAAGCAATTACTATAAATTATCGGTTGTTTATAAACAACAACATAAAACATATACCTCGCTCCCCTATTTGCATATGGGCGAAGATTCAATAGCCCCCTTGCGGCCTCAAATAGCAAAGGCGGTTATTGATTCATTGGGAAAAGTAACCCTTCGCTGGAAACCCAATAAAGAAGCCGATCTGCTGGGTTACCGGGTTTTTCGCGCCAATGGTCTTAAAGAAGAGTTTACTGAAATTACCCGTCACCCCTATACAGATACGGTGTGGCATGATACCCTTAATTTAAATACGCTTACATCGCATGTGTACTACACGCTGCTGGCTGTTGACAGGTACTATAATGCATCAAAATATTCAGATACCATTCCATTAAAAAGACCCGATACCCTGGCGCCGGCCCCGGCCATTATTGCCAATGCGTTCATGAAAGAAGCCACCATTCAACTCACTCTACTGGCAACGCATAGTCCCGATGTAGCAACCTATCAGTTGCAACGGTTAGACTTGTCCAAACCAAAGGATACCCTGTTACTGGCGCAGCTTCCGCCTGTCAAACAAGACACTTTATTGTATAGTGATACCGCAGTAACACCAGGCAAACAGTATCAATACCTGTTGTATACCATCGACAGCAGCAACAACCGCAGTAGCAACCGGTGGGACCTGGTTGCTTTTGACCCGCCATTCAGGAAGGCCGTTCAATTCAGTAACGCAGTTACCGACAGAACAAACGGGCATATTCAACTGCAATGGGAATACCAGCTTGCCGGGGTTACCAAATTCATTATCTATCGCAACAAAGCCGGCGGCGCCTTTACTACGCTTTGCACCCTGGCAGCAAGCGAAAAACAGTACACCGATAAGGAATTAAATATCAATAATACCTATGGTTACAAAATAAAGGCGGTGTTTGGCGATGGAAAACATAGCCAGCTAAGCCCCGTAAAGGAAGTGATCTATTAAATACCCCCTTATCCATTGAAATGAAACCTGCCCTATTGAGAAAAAAACTGGCTGTTATTATAACAGCGCTTGTGTTGGGGCGTAGCGCCACCGCACAATATACCCTGGATGCAGTAGACCAGGTGAGTTTTAAAAAAGGCGTGCATATAAACGGCAGCTTTAACCTTAGCTCCGTTGCTTATACCGCATCGGGTATTGCCGCACGCCGTAATCCCTTCGACTGGTTTGCCACGGGTTCTATAAACCTGAACCTGTTTGGTATTGCAGCACCTTTTTCGTTTAGCTATACCAACGCGCAATTGAATTATAGCCAGCCATTCAACCGTATAAAGATCATCCCACAATATAAGTGGGCCAAGTTGCACCTGGGTTCAGGCAACATGAACTTTAATGATTATACGCTGGCCAACCACATGTTCACAGGTTATGGCCTTGAATTAACGCCCAAACAATTCAGGTTTATGGCTATGAAAGGCACCCTGCAACAGGCAGTTGCCTACAACCCGCAAAGCCCATCCACCATGGCGTATAAACGCAATGCCATAGGCTTTTTAGCCGGGGTTGATAAAGGCAAATGGGGCGTGGAGCTAAGCGCCCTGCATGCAAAAGACGATCCCGCCTCTATTCCATTTGTACCTTCATCGGCAACGGTGTTACCGCTATCGAACCTGGCTACTTCCATTAAGGCAAAAACCCAGGTTACCCGCTGGTTGCGCTTTGATGGTACCTATGCCATGTCGGCACTCACAACCCTAAACCGCGACAGTACTGTTACTGAGGGAAAGGAAAATACAGGTACCCCCAGCGGCACGTATTCCATACTGGCGGCATTGTATCCTAAAAAAACCAACACTTCTTACTTTGATGCAGTAGATCTTTCAGCCGGTTTTCTGTTTAGTAAATTCAACCTGCAGGTAAAGTACAATCGGGTGGCGCCAGGCTATACTTCCCTGGGCGCTTATTACACTAACAACGATATGGAAAATATTACCCTGGCGCCTGCAGTGGGTTTGTTACATGGGAAAATAAACCTGTCGGCCAATGCCGGTATACAAAAGAACAACCTCGATCACAGTAAAAACGCCACCAATAAACGTATTGTAGCATCGGGCAACATGGCCATTACACCCAATCAACACTGGAGCTTTAATACCAACTTCAGCAATTTTACCATGCATACGCGGGTACGGCCGCAGGGTGATCCTTTTTATGTGAACGGGCTTGACAGTCTTAATTTTTACCAGATCAACCAGATGCTGATGCAAATGGTGATGTATAACTGGGGTGGTAAAGATGTGCGGCAATCCATACTGGTAACCATTAGCCGCCAGCAGGCAAAAGACGAAACCAGTAACACTACTACCACGGCCAGCACCAACACGTTTCTTACTACCAATACCGGGTACACGTATACCCAGGTTCCTCATGCACTCAGCGTGTCGGCAGCCATTAATTATTATACCAATCATATACAGGAGCTTACAACCGATTTCTTTGGTCCCAACCTTACGGTTACAAAGGCATTTTTTCATAAACAGTTACCCGTAAATGCAGGCATTACCTATAACGCTACTACCATTAATGGAGCGCACGCGGGCGATGTATTCAATGCAAGGCTGGGCGCCTCCTGCAGTTTGCCGATGGGCAAAAAGGAATCAACAGCTACCACAGCTTTGCCTGGCGCTACCAGCAATACCAAAGTTCTTGGCAAGCCCAAACATTCCTTCACCTGTAATATTCAATACACCGGCAAAGGGGCCTACGCAGGCAACCCGGCCTATAAAGAATGGACTGTGAATACCGGCTATGTGATGAGTTTTTAATAAAGATGAAAGAAAACATTACGACCATGTTAACTCAAATGAACTTACTGAAACTAATATACTGGCATAAAAAAGCCAGGCTTACCCTGGCAGGCCTGGTACTGGTAACGCTGGTAAGCGCACAATCGTGCCCCTTCCCTAACTGTAACCCAAAGATTATAGGGGGGACAATTAAATTCCCTGGCACTCCTATCAGTGATCCCAATTGGGGCTTTGATGCCTGGGGCGCCGGAAGAATTGTACCTGCTGACCTCCGGTTTGGAGAAACCATGAATAACATATATCCCAATAATGACCGGTCTATTATTGCAGGATTTGATTTTGTTAAAGATGCAGCTACCCGTTGCCCATTGTACGACGATAAATTATTTTACTACAATCCCGCAACTGGCTTCGCTCCCTCCTTTAAAATACCAGCTTATCCACTCGCCAAAATAGCGCAGGAAGGCCCCAACAGTGAGCAGTATAGCATGCTGGGGATGATCTTTACCACTTCAAGCGATTATAGCCAGCCGTGTACACCAGAAGAATTGGTAATTACACCTCGCCTGGAAGATGGAGGCAATACAATAAGAGTTAATGAAGTGCTGTATGGTCATGAAAATGCAAATACTTTCTGTAATAATGTTTACAGTTTGCTAAGTATTTTTTATTATACCGTAGAACTGCCACAGTGGACATCAGCGGCAGGTGTTTTCCAGAATATTTGTCAGAGTGATATAACTTATAACCTGGCCAATTACTTTTCCGTATCCGGCGTTTCTTTCCGGCTCGACAATGGGGGCCGTATTACCACCATCAATCCACAGACCCTATCGCCAGGTTCGCATACCCTGTATGCGATAAAAACCTACGACAATGGTATTTACGATGCCAACTTTGGCTCGCGCCGGGGTGATGTGGAATTTCCATTGTCATTTACCGTATTGCAAGGCGCACCTGTGGCCGCCCGTATAGATACAATGCCCAGTTGCCAGGGTACACCCAGCGGCTCCATTTCAGTAACCGGTATAACCGGTGGTGGCAGTTACCGGTACATCCTGCGCAATGGACACGACAATAACGCCACTTGTGACCCAAGAAAAGACAGTTGCTTCGATGTAGCTTCGTCCCGTGATTTTACCGGCAGCACCCTTACCATTCCAGGTATAAAGGCTGGCAAGTATACCCTTTGGATTGCCAACAGTGGCGGCACCATAGGCGGTTGTTCAAACCAATACAATGTTACTATTCGTGAGTTATCGGCCATGGATACCGTACCCATAGCCATACAACACATCAGTTGTGCTAACGGCAGTAATGGGTTTATACATATTACAGATACCGGTGGTTTGCCACCTTATTCATTTACGCTGGTTTCGGGCAATACTACGTTGAATAACACCACCGGCAATTTTAATTCGCTGCCCGCCGGCACCTGGGCCATGGCAACCGAAGATGCCTGCCGCACCAGAGTGCAACGCATTATTCAATTAACGGCGCCATTGCCGGTAACCATCACAGCCACGCCATCCCCAACCGATTGTAACCTTCCCGCCAATGGCACTATAGATGTTACTGCCGCAGGCGGTTCGGGAAAATTTGATTATATCCTGTACGACAATAACGGCAGTACGGTGTCGCAACAATTGGGCAGCACCAGTACCACCTGGCGTATATCAGCTATAGGCGCAGGCAACTATACCGCTTCCGTTTCAAACACGGCTACGCCAGGCTGTACACCCACTACGCAGCCAGTAGTGATAGTTGGGCCACCAGCGCTTTCTATTAACTACGTTAGTCAAACCAATAACAACTGTTCCTACGATGCTATGGGCACCCTGCAGCTCAGCGGTGGTGGCGGCCAATTGAATGGCTATATTTTCTTTTTGCAGAATACAATCACTGGTCAACTGTGGCAATCTGTCACCGGCAACTTTAGTGACTTACCTGTAGCTCCTTATAAAGCATGGATCCGCAACAAAGATCTGTCATGCCTCGATTCAACCATATATGGCGGCGCCATTAACATTACCAGCCCGCCTGTTTTAACGGCGCTGCCCAGTGCTACCGACATTACCTGTAATGGTGCCGGCAATGGTATTTTACAAGCCGTTGTCAGCGGCGGCACACCTGGATATACCCTGCAATGGCAACAATGGGACAGCGATGCTGCCAACTGGTTACCCATGAGCAGCAGAACTACAACCAGCGAAAATAATTTAGAGCAAGGCAGCTACCGGTTAGCTGTATCTGATCAGCACAGCTGTTCAACTTATTCCGACACGGTTATTATTAAAGAACCCAATACCCTCACCATAACTTCGGTTAAACGCAACGACATTGTATGTTTTAACGGAACCGGTTCTATACAAATAAATGCCACAGGTGGTAACACCAGTTATGTGTATACTTATTCAACTGACAATGGGCAAAGCTGGACAGCCTTCACGGCAACCACGCCGCTGAATGCAAACAACTACCAGGTGAAGGTAACAGACAATAAAGGATGTGAAGACACCTATAACCAGCCGGTGATCATTACCACCCCGGCCGATCCACTAACCATAAACTATACTTTATCCGATTACAATGGATTTAATGTACCCTGTTATGGAAGCCCCAACGGTGTG
>CBIMFG010000065.1:0-9708 GCA_966243125.1 uncultured Niastella sp. | reverse complement strand
CCTCCTGCATTCCGTTCTAATTTCTCATTTTAAATTCTTCATTTTTCATTTCCCTTCTTCACTTCGACATTCATCATTCAATATTCAATATTCAATATTTAACCCTACCTTCGCCCCCATCTTTAGAATCAGAACCACCTCTTCCACAAACAAAAAAGAAGGTTTACACATGCCCAGGCATTAACGTGCACTGGCTCTGAAGATATTGCATCAGAATATCCTTTTTGAAAATTCCTCCAAAGCACTCCGTTCCCGATCCTGTCAACCCCCTAACCCGTTTGTATGCGTCAGACATGTAACCCGTCTGTCTTTGTATTATTGTTGGTATTATTGGTATCCTTTTCATTGCCGGCGTTCAGCCAGGTGACGGCGGGGATCAGGGCTAATGGCCAAATCGTAAACCATGGCGATACCGTGCGTGTATGTGAAGGCAGCGCCGTTCTATACCAGAGCTCGGCACAAGGTTCTATGAATATCGACTGGACCCTCACCGGTGGTAACGCCGCCACCGCAACCGGCCTGGGACCTTTCAGCATAATATACTCCGCAGCTGGTTTTTATTCTACCAAACAGGTGATCGCCGGTGGCAATATGCTCGATTCCATGGAGGTGGTAGTAGAAGTTTCAAACAGTAAACCATCAGCCGGCTTTAACTTCTCCGCCAACAATGTATGTGGTAATGTCAATATCCAGTTTACTGATCGTGCCATTGGAACTGGCCTCACCTACCTGTGGCAGTTTGGTGATGGCAGTACCAGCACAATAGCCAACCCTGCTTATCAATTCCTGAATGCCGTTGGCATGCCCGGCACCACTGTATACTCCGTAAAACAAATGGTAACCAACCGGTATGGCTGTATAGATTCAACCGCCCAAAACATTACCATCAGAAATGTTCCCGACGCCACTGTTGGCAATGCTGATATAGCCATTACCTATGGCACGTTCAACGAAGTACCCACCTTTAAACGTTGCGCCAATGTGCCTTCCTACATCTTCAGCTTTATTAACCAGTCAACCACTACCCCCATTAATACCAGCTATGCTATTTCATGGGGCGATGGTACGCCCGATACCAGTTTCAGTAACTGGCCGGCAGCAACCATAATAAAACATATTTTTCCATTGGGAAGCAGTACCATGACGGTAAGCGTTACCGGCGCCGATGGTTGTATTGGAATAAAAAAATACATTGTATTCCTCGGTTCAACCCCCGCTGGTGGCCTGGCCAGCCTTGGTAATACCGATGTATGTGCGTCTGACTCCCTGCGATTTGCTATCAATAATATTTCGGCCAATCCGCCCGGCACGCAATACAGTTTTCTCATAAACGATGGTTCCGACCCACAGGTATTTGTTCACCCACCCCCATCCGTAGCAGCGCATTATTTTAAGCAGGGGTCCTGTGGTTTCATCAGCAGTAGCGGTAACAGCACTTTCCCCAATGCATTTGGCGCTTACCTTACCATTCAAAATCCTTGTGGAACTACCAGCCCATCGGTAGTTCCTATTTATGTATCAGGTAAACCACGTGCCGTCATTTATGTGAGCCCGGCCGAAACCGTATGCACCAACTCCCCTGTAGACATCATCAGTAACTCAACCTATGGATCGGTGATTACCCCAACCGGAGGCACCGGTTCTACCTGTACCAATACAGGTAAACAGGTATGGACCATTTCACCCGCAACCGGTTATACCCTTATATCTGGCAACCTTGGTTCGTTAAACGGAAATGCTTTAAACGGGTTTTTATGGACAAAAGGTTCCAATGCACTGAATGTTGTGTTTAACACAACCGGATTGTTCACGGTAAAACTGTATATCTTCAACGATAAGTGTGGGCTCGACAGTACTATAAAGGTCATCTGTGTGCGCAATCCACCCAATGCACAGTTTACCATGAACCGCAATAGCAGTTGCGGCCCGGGTAATGCCATCTTTACCAACATCTCTCCCACAAATAGTTGTCAGGGCGATAAATACACCTGGAAGGTAACCTACAGCGATCCGTTGGGTTGCGGTACTAACCAAACACCCGCGTGGCAGTTTGCAAATGGGTCAACAGTAAATACGGCTTCGCCGGAAATACAATTCAACGTACCCGGTAAATATGTTATTCGCCTTACAGTTACCGCCAATGCTGCCGGACTCGCCTGCCCGGACTCTTTTAAAGAAGATACCTTGTATGTAAAAGGTTTGCCTCAGGCAATAGTAAGCCCCATTAATGCCATCTGTATTACCAATGGCCTTACTCCGTCAGCTGCTACCACCACCTGTTATTCACCCGGCCCGTTGGGGTACCAGTGGTCATTTGCCAATGGTACACCGGCCACAGCCGATCAACTGATACCCGGTACCATACAATATACCAGTACCGGCACTCATGCGGTTCAACTAAAAGTAATTGACAGCAGTTGTAATACCAGCGTTATTGTAAACACCACAGTTACGGTAACCGACAAACCCGTAGCAACCGCCGGAAACGACACAGTTATTTGTAGCCGGTCACCAGTTACCATTGGCGCGGCAGGCGTAAATGGCGTAAATTATCAATGGTCGCCGGCAACCGGGCTCAGCAGCGCCACCAGCGCTAATCCCACTGTAGTGCTCGATTATACCGGCACAGCTAATGATACCACGTATGGTTATAAACTGATCGCTTCTGTTGGCGCTAACTGTGCAACGGAAGATTCAATTTACATCACCGTAAAACGCCGGCCCGTTGTTACCATTACCACTGCAGCCGCAACCATTTGTATAAACAACAGCACCCAACTGGAAGGTGGTGGTGCAGATACCTATACCTGGTGGCCAGCCACTGCGCTCAATTATAAAACGCCCGACACCGTAATTGTTACACCCACCGATACCACCACTTATTTTCTGGCAGGCGCCCTGGCCAATGGTTGTGCCGATACCGCTCAGGTACAGGTAATAGTTAACCCAGATGCAAAAGCGCAGTTCACGGCTACCGATACTACTAAATGCGCCCCCGTAAATTTAGATTCTGTGATAACCACCACCCCCTTTCCACAAGGAAATGGGCAATATACCTGGTTTGCAAATGGCGTACAAATTGCCAGCAATACCAATGGCGCCTTCCCCAGCTATCCCATTACAGGCATGGCCCAGGATGTACTGGTAAAACTGGTTACCACCAGCGCCCATGGTTGTAAAGCCGATAGTATGGAAACGACCTTTCATACCGTAGCCGGTGTAACAGCCGATTTTACAAAAGACAAAGCAAAAGGCTGCGGCCCCATCGCCGTAACGTTTACCAACACCAGCAGTCAGCTGAATAACATTCAGTTCTTTTGGAACTTTGGCAATGGCAGTAGCAGCACCCAGGCTTCTCCCGCCACCATTACCTACAATACCAGTCCCGATTTTCGCGACACCACTTATTACATTACCCTGAAAGCCTATAACGGTTGCGATACCTCGTACCACCGCGACAGCGTGCTGGTGTATGCCGATGCCAAGGCCCGGTTTACCGTAGATGCTACCAAAGGTTGTTCGCCTTTTGATGTAACCATCACCAACAAATCGGCAGGGAACAACTTTAACTATTACTGGAATTTTGATGATGGTCAAAAAGACACTACTACCCGCAACGGTACTTTTGTGCATGTGTACCATACCGGCGCCATCGACACCTTCGATCTTCGCCTGATTGCCGAAAACCAGTGCCGCCGCGATACCCAAACCATCGGCCTGCTGGTATTGCCCAATAACATTGATGCCCAGGTTTTTATAAATGGACCTCAACTGGAAGGTTGCGCTCCGCACACCGTTGCCTTTAATAACAGCAGCGCCGGCGCCAGTACCCTTACCTGGAATTTTGGTGATAACACGCCTGTCATCAGCACCCCTAATTCACAAAACACCGTTGGCCATACATTTACTGCAGGCGGAACATTTACCATTACTATCAAACTAGAAAACGAGTGTACCGATACCACCATTTATCGTAAAGTGATTGCTTATAATAAACCTACTGCAGCATTCAATCTCAGTAATCTCATTATTTGTACAGGCAACAGCATCTTTACCACCAACAAAGCATTAAACGCAACAGCCTATGAATGGCTGTGGGGCGATGGCCAAACTTCTTCGGCCGTTAATGACGCGCATGCTTATGCAGCACCAGGCGCCTACACCATTCAACAGATAGCTAAAAAAGTAAACAACTCCGGACTGGTTTGTACCGATACCGCTTTACACGTATTAACAGTTACCAATAAAATACCACCGCAGATCGCGGTTCAACCCGGCAGGGCATGTATACCCTATACTATGCAAACAACCGCTACCGGGGCGGCTAATGCGCTAACAACAGAGTGGACATTTTACGACAGTGCACAAGCGCCCTACACGTTCAATGCTACCGGTACTTCTGCTGCGCATATTTATAACAAACCCGGCACCTATTCGGTAAAACTGGTGGTGCACACCACCGCTGAATGTGCCGATAGCACTACTTATACTTTTGTGGTGAATAATACACCCGTGGTACAATTCACCCCTTTAAACAACAATACCTGTAACCACGATACCACCATTTCGTTCAATGCAACAATCAAATACACTGGCAATGATCCCGTACACCTGAAATGGTTTATCAATAACAGCCTGCAGGGTATGGATCTTCCGTTTGCATACCGGTTTCAGGCATCGCCCCTTACTACCACCCCTACCCAGTTTGCCATAAGGGTGCTGGCAGAAAATGCTGCCGGTTGTGGCGATACAGCAACAGGCGGCACCTTGAACATACAGCCCTTGCCAAATCCGCAAATTGCGTTTTCGCCATCCAAAGTTTTAGTGCAACCCGATTACACCTTTACATTCTGGGATACCGTGCTCACCAATTCAAATAAAATTTATCAGTGGGATCTGGGCGATCGTACCCGGCAAACCCGGTCGGGGCAAAAGATCACTTATGAATATGGCGATACCGGACTGTATAGCGTTCAACTTTATGTGCAGGATTATGGCACTGGCTGCCATGGGTACGATACAGTGCAGGTGCGTATTCTGTATATGCCGGGTTATTTGTATGTGCCCAATGCCATTTGTCCCGGTTGCAGCAACAACGCGTTACGGCAGTTTCTGCCTATGGGTAAAGGATTATCGCAATACCGCTTGCGCATCTTTAACTCGTGGGGACAAAAAATATTTGAAACCTCCCGGCTCGATGCCAATGGATCGCCCAGCGAACCCTGGGACTGCCGGTACAACGGGCAATTTGTTCAGCAGGATACCTATGGCTGGCAAATAGAGGCGAGGTATGTTAACGGTACTGAGTGGAAAGGCATGGTGTATCCTAACAGTGATAAGGGGGTTAAAGCAGGTTTTATCACAGTAGTGAAGTAGTTGATCAGTTAACCAGTTGACGAGTTAACAAGTTCACAGGTTAACACGTTGATAGAGTTGATGAAGTTAATAGGGCTGAAAACGCTGAAAGTCGAGGGCTCTGGTTTCACCCATTCACCATTCACGGCGCTGCAATCTTTGCCCTTAGCCTAATAACGACTAACAATATTATAATGATAAAAACTCTACTAATAGCATTAACAACCATCCTGCTCATAGGCTCCGCCAAAGCCCAGGACCCGGTATTTTCTCAACCATTTTTATCACCGGTTTATTTGAACCCAGCGGCAACAGGTGCAGGCGATTACGATCTTCGCTTCAGTGCTATGTATCGCCGGCAATGGTGGAGCATTCCCTCCCAAATTTCTTACAGCGCCGTATCGGTTGATAAATACCTGCCGTCAATGCATGGTGGCTTTGGTTTGCTGGGCACCCATTCAACCGAAGGTTATTTAAAAAAGACCGGCATTTACGGTTCATATGCCTATACCATTTGTTCCAACGCGTTAAGTCCTGCCGAAAATGGCGATGCCCCACACTGGTTCGTAAGCGCGGGATTACAGTTTGGGTTTGTGCAACGCCGAATCGACTACAGCAAACTGGTATTTGCCGATCAGCTGGATGCAGCCGGCATTGTACCGGGCAGTGTATCCGCTGCCGATAAAGCCGTGAACAGCGGTAAATGGTATCCCGATTTTGCCGCCGGTTTGTTCTTCAATTATAACTGGAATGAAAACAACCGCTTCTTACTGGGCGCCAGCGCCCACCATATAAACCGGCCCGATGAGTCACTAACAAATTCAGCCGATTCGTTCCGCAGTCAGCTCCCCGTTCGCTGGACGGGTAATGCCATGTACACTTATACCAACCCTTCTCAAACCTGGTCGTACAGCTTGGCCGGCATTTATTATAGCCAGGCAAAACAAAGCTCCTTTCAGGTTGGAACCGAAATTACCCAGAACGAATACAACATCAGTGTAGGATTGTGGTACCGCGGCAGTATCAATTTTCAGCAGTACGATGCCTTTACCGTTACCCTTGCTATTAACCTGGCAGGCCATAACGGCGATGGCTATAAAGTACGGGCTGGTGCTGCGCACGATGCCCCCATTGGTCAAAACCGGTACTCCTATACCACCGGCAGCTCTGAGCTGGGTTTTGTGTGGGACCAGAGCACCTACAACCAGGACGCCAACAATGCGTGCAAACCACGCATTAATAGCACAAGCGCCTGTCCCATCCAATAACTTGTTTACACCTGTATACCATAACCGGGTTTGATCCGGTTCTGAGATGCCAATGTCTCGTATATGTTCCGTATATGTCTCGTACATGTCTCGTATATATCTCGTTCCTTAATAGGTACGAGACATGTACGAAAAACCCGCGAAACACGTAGGGCACACATACGAAACATGGGCGCAACAGGGACGAACCAGGGGCGAATCAGGGGCGAAAAAAAACTGGACCTACTAAAGTCCAGTTTATACACCCCAGATAACACCTGGAGGCAAATAACAATAAAATAGAAAGGGTTATTTTAACAGTGGCTTACAAAGGATCATAGTCCCTTGCCTTGATCTTGTAATCATTGAACATAGGAAGCGGCTCTGTAACAAACAGCTTGGCTGGCGCTTTGGGAGCAATGGTTTCTGTTTCAGGTAAATTATTAATTACCTCTTCATTCTTATAAACCATTCTTAGCGTTGGTGTTTCAATGGTGGCCGGCAGGGAACTGAGTTGTTTATTAGTACGTTTCATGAGATGTGCATTTAGTGAGTTATCAGGGCGTTACATAGTATAAATAACAGACCACCCTTTTTTTACACTACACTGCACGTTTTTGCGGCCACTCTGTTGCTATTTTTCCTCAGGTGTAGCAACAATCATTAATGCGCCCCCATTAATCAGGCAATAGTTCCACAGCTCCTTTTTCGTGAATGGTTATACTATCCCCTACTGTAATTTCTCCAACACCGTTATACAACAGGTTCTGGCCAAAAAGGATCTTGTTGTTTTTCAGGCGATAGGTACTGAGCGTTTTTAGCGGTTCTTTCGCTTTTGCACCTGATTGCTGATCAATTGTCGTCATAACGCACCGTGCGCAGGGTTTCACGCAAAAGAAGGTAATGCCATTGATCTCAAATTGTTTCATGGTATCTTCCTGAAAGGCCGTTCCGCCTGTAAATACAACGTTTGGGCGGAACCGGTTCATAGGTAAAGGATATGTTAACCGGCTATTCAGGTCATCGAGCGAAGCCTGACCTATTAACAATAACGGATAGCCATCTGAAAAACTGGTTATTTCTTTATTGTGGGCATAGCGGCTGTCAACAAAACGGTTGGTACTGTTGGGCATATACATCAGTTTACACGAAATACCCAGCTGTTTGCTAAACCAGGCATCAGCCCCGTCACTTACCCGTTGGGCCCGGCAACGATTGCTCCATACATCAACCATTGTAGTTCCTTCAATAGCAGGTTCAAATGGAACCAGCAATTCCTCACCTGCAACCCGGCTATTCCGGATCAACAAACCGTTTTCTGTAATCTGTACTTTCAATAAAGCCATCGCATTTACCTCGCGCTGGGTAATAAACTGATTATTGTCATCAACCAGCATCCATCTTCTATCGTGCTCAAAACCGCGGTCGGTAAGCGTAGCGCTGTTAAGGGCAATACCGCCCAATGATTTTATGGGGTAGATGTATAATTCACTTACTGTAAGCATACGCGAAGGTAAAACGTTGCCAATAAAAAAAGCCATTCCGTTTTAATTGGAATGGCTCTCCCGAC
This sequence comes from uncultured Niastella sp., assembly GCA_966243125.1. Taxonomy (GTDB): domain Bacteria; phylum Bacteroidota; class Bacteroidia; order Chitinophagales; family Chitinophagaceae; genus Niastella. The sequence goes on along the minus strand of CBIMFG010000065.1, from coordinate 1,536 downwards.
CTTTCGGGACAGATATTTTGATGGATCGATACCCCAGTTAGGCGATACTAACCGAAAGCGTCCATGAATATTCTGTTGATTTCATGAATACCTCCTTTTCTTGGTGAACAGTAAATATACGTAAAAAACGTCAATTCCGATTTAGCAAAACACCAAAATTTCTGGTATTAACTTTGCATTACCAGAAAACCTGATATTAATAATTATAGTGCGTTCCGGTTAACGTTGGTTAAAAGTCTGAATTTCTTATCGCAGCAATTCTACGCAAACACTTTTCTATGATTATTTCGCCTTCGGCAAAGAACATTTGCAGCACCTGTGGTGTTCGCTACGGCACTTCTATCGTTCCTACTATTTGTGAAATTTGTGCAGACGACCGGCAATACCTGGGTTTTACCGGTCAGGTTTGGACGAGCTACAATGAACTGGCCACCAAAAGCACCATTCGCTTTTCCCGCTTACTATCAACTGTATACGATCTTCGGATCTCACCAGCATTTGCCATTGCGCAAAAAGCGCACCTGGTTCTTTCCTCATCGGGCAATGTGTTGTGGAATTGCCTGCCGTTTATCGACGATCAAACCATTGCGTTTATCAGATCGTTGGGCGGTATTAGTGCTATTGCCATTTCGCACCCACATTATTACAGTTTGATGCAGGATTGGGCCACAGCTTTTGACTGCCCTATTTATTTGCATGCCAGCGATAAGGAATGGATCAAAGACCCCGGCGGTTATATAGAACTATGGAATGGCGATTCAAAAAAACTGTGGGACAATATCAGCATTGTTCATGTAGGCGGGCATTTTCCCGGAAGCACCGTTTTACACTTACCCGATCATGGCAGGGCAGGTAGTTTACTGACCGGCGATAGTATTTACATAGCACCCAGCCGCCGGCACATGTCCTTTATGTATAGTTACCCCAATCACATACCCCTGCCTAAAAAAGACATTGAATTTATTTACGAACGGATTCACCCCGTCGCATTCGATGCTATGTACGGCGCATTTGAATGGATGAATATTGCCGAAGGCGCCCGCTCGATCTTCGAAAAATCAATCAGCCGTCATCTTTCTATTTATTAACTCCAAATATTTTACTATTGGGTGACAAAAGGGAATTCACCGTTTTTTCACTGGAAAAACCAGTTAAATTACTTATTAGTAATTAGAGAAAACACTTAAGTCAATTTTTAATATATTTTTGTAAACTTGCAGCCCGCCGTTAGTTGTTTTAGGGATGAGACAAGTAACGCGCATTTCTGGTTCCACGACTGCCTTGATTTTAGCAACCTCCGTTAATTGAAACTGGATAGTTATTCCTGTACCATTAGCAATTTATTGATAGTCACTAACCTTATCATTTATTGCCCCCGGTAAGCACCGAAGGGGATGCCAGACATATGTTGCCAATATGGACCCAATACAGCTGATCACAAATTGAAACCAGATGAAGAAGAAATTTACGGAAAAGGAAAATTGGCTCGCAGCATTCAATCAAGGAAGTGATAGTGCATTTCGAATCATCTTCGAG
>CBIMFG010000064.1:0-9717 GCA_966243125.1 uncultured Niastella sp. | reverse complement strand
GGCAACCCTTCTTTTAAAACATGATTGATTAATTTTATTATTGTCTGCTGGGTATTTTTAATAATCTCCAGGTCAATACGTGAAGCAATGCTTATTTCATTCTCTATAAATTGAACAAGGTCTTCATCAAGACCTTTGGGACCAAACAATTTGATCCATTCAGTTAAACATTTTTTAATATCCCACCCCTCTTCATAATTCGATTCATTTTCACACAGCTTTTTTTCAATCTTAAATATTTTTTTTACAATCCGGCGGGCAGTTAAATATTCACCGAAACTTTTATGGGTAAACTCAAACGTTCTGCTTCCACTCGCATTTTGCCCCGCCTGCCTGAAATAAAATGCTACTAATAATGAAACCACGCCTTTTTCAGCATCCTTAATAAAATCATCTACCATTTTTTGTATCCCACTTTCTTTAAAATGACGCTCAATGTCAGCAACGGTGGTAGTTCGTCCATTTCCATGCCACGCAGCAATGGCAATCTCTTCTAAAATTCTTGTAAAATCATCGAGACCAATTGATTTAAGCGCCTGAAAAATTTTACCGTCTGCATACCCTCTTGTAAAAACAGCCTTTAACAGATCATTATATATTTCATTAAGATTTGTTTCCTCTGAAAAAACAACCTCTCCACGTTCATAGCTTAATGCAACCAGGTAATTCAGCAATGGCTGTGCTGTGATCTCATTCAATGCTTCGCTTTGCAGGTTTTCAGGAAGTCCCTCATAGTTTTTTTGCTTTAATGCGCCATATTTTTTCCACCATAAATGACGCTGATCTTCTTCAAGCAATCTATTTGCATCAACCAGTTCTTTTTTTTCTTCTTCATGTAAATAATAAGGAAGTACGCTTAAAATTTGTCCATCCTTTCTAAATTCATTTTCATTCTGTTGTACAATAACATCCCGGCCACTGATCACCACCTGAATTTTTAATTGCTGATGATTATAAATATTTAATTTCTTTTCAATCTCATGTAAAAACTGATTGACAACTTCAGCCAGCAAAGCTCCCTGCATGTATAATTCATCCAATCCGTCGAACAGTAATATCAATCGTTCTTCATCAAAAGGATCAAAGTTTAAAACCTTATAAAAATTTAGAAATGTTTGAACGGCAACGGTGAGATCGTCTTTTATTTCAAACAGGTGCAGCGGGATAAAGATCACTCGTTTATTACGGGCCGCCAATTCGGCGCCAAACATTTTCAGGAAGCATGATTTTCCATAACCGGGGCCACCCCTAATGATCCTGATTGCATCATCTTTACTGCCTTTTTCTATCCACGCTAACAACTCTTTATTAAGATCAACTACCACCTTATTATAAGTTGCATTTAATCTTATTTCATCATCGTCAAAATAACCATTCCCTTTGTTTGATTTATCTTTTACTTTATAATAAGCTCTTAATGGAATGTAGATCTGTTGTAAACTAAACGTTTCAGAAAATACAGGATAGTCAATTTGATTAATTAACCATTTTGAATACAGAGACCATTCCCTTTCCTTTTTTGAAGCGGCATTAAAAGGAGTAAGAAGGGAATTGTTTAAAACTTCATAATACTTATAATTCTTCCCCCACTCCGCTTCTAATGAATAAACCAAATAGCCGGGAAATCTTTCCAGGATGTTTTTCACCTGGCTATCGTCAAAACCAAACAGTTTTACAAAATCAATTAAGATCGGTTGTGCCTGTTGGATCAGGGAAAACTTTTGTGGATCTTTGAAAAATTCAACACTCATATGAGCGCTTTCTTCCTCCAATAACTTGTCCAGCGCATCATCGAGGTGATCTACCACAATATCTTCTTTCAAAAACGACGTATCATTTATTACAATCAGTTTTATTAAAGCATCTATCATTGACCGGCTGATCAAAATCCAGCCAACCTGGCCTGGTTCTCCCTCCAGTTTTATTGATTCTACAGTATCCCAAATGTCTCCGGGAATACCTGAATAATTGCCGGTAGCCCCATTTTTAATGATCTTGAACAGCCCTTTTAATAGTTGTGCTTTCTTAAGTTTGGGTTTTACCCAGGAATTGTTTAGTTGAATGCCTTGATCAATCATATTGGTTCCCGTTAATGGTTTGTAAATGATTATTTATGAAATACTAATTGAGCATTTCCTAACGGGAATCACCTGAACTGCCTTATGAAATTGGTTGGAATGAGCAATCTATTAAATATTTCTCAAATCTTATCTGCAACTATGCCCGAAAAACAAAAGGCGTAGTTCGTTTTAACGAACCACGCCTTTTTTAAGTATTTCAACTGGTTAACTGGTCAACCGGTCAACTGGTTAACCTGCTTACAACGACTCCGTATTCCTACTCTTCCCCACATTCTTCATAGGAGTAACCTTAAACCCCTTTTTCCTTAACAAATTAATCACCCCCTGTTCCCCAGGCAAATGCCCCGCTCCTACGGCAAACAATAAACAGCCGTCTTTCATTAATTCAGGCATTTTTTCGGCCCAATGGCGGTTGCGGCTGTACAGCAACAGGTCCATATAATCTGCTTCCATGCCAGGGTCACTTTTGTTGGAAAGCGAATCCAGTTGTTCCAGGTTTTGCTCGCGGTAAGCTTTTACCATTTCCAGCGTGGCCGCTTTATAGGTATCAATGCTGTCGATATACGTTACCAGGTCTTTGGCCTGTTTTTCATACGGGATGCTGTCGAAAATGGAGGCCTGAAATTCGGTTGTTTCCAGTCCTTTTATTTCTTTATTGTACTGCTTGCTCTCGCGCATGATCAGTTCTTCCATGCCATTCTTTTGGGAAAGAAACGAGCTGCCGCCTTCCTGTCCGGGACAGTCCATCATTTTTTCGCCAATCAGGCTGCTGATGAAAAACGGTTTCACCCGGTTGAACATGCTTAAGGGCAGCGAATTTTGTTTGAAGTAGGCTTCTACTTTGGCGTATTCTTCTTTGGTAAGCAATTCCGACAATTTGGTGCCGTTGTTCATCCGGATGTATTTGAGGGCGCCCAGCGTTTCGCCTAAATTGTCCATATCCAGCTCAAAATAGATCTGATCGCAATTCCGGATCACATATTTCAGGCTATCGCTCACCGTGGCATCTTCAGCACACAACACGTGCATGGTGCCATACAGGTAGGACGGCCGCTTGAGGCCGTTGCCGGTTATTTTCCATAACAAGGTGTTATCTAAGTGATTATACCCGGTTTTTGTAGCGGGGGCATTGGCTTTTTTGCCGTTATTGGCGTTTTGCTGCCCCAATCCGGTAAGGGCCAGGGCCACATAAAAGAATAACATACTTACTTTTTTCGATAACATATTGCTTGCTTTTGTCCTGCCTGTTGAATGCGGTACTTTTTTTTCTATAATTGCGGTGCGCAGGTAACTAAAATACCGGTGTACAGCACCTCATTTATTGATCAACAAAGCTACAACCGGCTTGTTGATATGTGCGAATAAATTTCCAGAACCAGACACCTTGAATATTGAATAATGAATTTTCAATAATGAATATTGAAGTGGAAACCCGCGTTTTGTGCTTTTACTTCAACATTCAACCTTCAATATTCGATATTTAATATTTATACTCATGAAACGCATTGTTTGTAGCTTGTTGTGTCTCGCATTCGTTTGTTGGTGTGCAGCGCAAACAACCCTGCCCGAACCGGGAGAATTTACGGAGGCTGAAAAATCGCTCACCGAATGCCCGTTCGATAAAGAAGCTGATGCGGTAGTGATCTTTGACGATGCCTTCGCCAACCACGACGATCAGTACCAACTCATTTATACCCGGCGCACCCGCATAAAGATCCTGAAACCAAAGGGCAACCGCTATGCGAATGTGGCTATCCGCTATCAAAGTAAAGACGATGCTGAGTTTGTGGGCGATATTGAAGCCTATACGTACAATCCCAACAGTGTTCCCAATGTAAAAAAAGTACCCACTTCTGCCATCTACCGGCAAAAGCTAAATGATATCTGGTCAGTAGTAAAAATTGCCATGCCCGATGTACAGCCCGGCACTATTATCGAATACAAATACATTACCACGGCTAAAAGTTACCGGTACCTCAACGATTGGTATTTTCAACGGGAGCTACCCGTTATGCACAGCCATTTTTCCATGATGGTAATGCCTAATTTCGAATTTGCTTACCGCGTTATCAAAAGCGATCTGCTGCCCATCGACATCAAAAAAGAAAAAGAAGGCCGCGTGTATTTTACCATGACCAACATTGCCGGTTTACGGGATGAACCGTTTATGGATGCGGAAAAAGATTACCTGCAACATGTGGAATTTCAAATGTCGGGTTACCAGGGCACCTTTGGCGGTACTACCCGCTACATGACCACCTGGGACGAGGTGGCCCGCGAAATTTTGTTGAACCCATCATTTGGGATGCAGCTAAATAAAAACATTCCGCTGGGGCCCGAGTGGGTCAATAAGGTGAAAGCAATAACACCGGCCTTTGATCGCATGGCGGCGGTTTACAATTTTGTTTTTAGAAATATGAACTGGAACGGCATGAGCAGCAAGGGTGCTGTGGATGGCGTTAAGGAAGCCTGGGAAAAAAAGCAAGGCAGCAGCGGCGATATAAACCTGCTGCTTATAAACCTGCTGAAAGTAGCGGGTTTAGAGGTATCTCCCCTGCTGGTAAGCGAACGCGATAATGGTAAAGTAAATTCCGATTACCCCTTTATTGACCAGTTCAATAAAACAATGGCCTGTGTGCTGATTGATGGAAAAAGATATGTACTGGATGCTGCGGGCCCCTATACCCCACCCTTTATGATCCCCTTTTCGGTTATCAACACCAAAGCATTTCTGGTTACCAAAAAGAAAAGCGCCATCATTACCCTTACCGAAACAGAAAAAAAGGACCGGAACTTTGTAAATATTCATGCCCGTATTGACGACAATGGCGCCATAACCGGCACCGCACTTATTCAAAGCGATGAATATGCCCGCCTTTCCCGCATGCGTGCCTGGCAACGCGATAAAGACCGCTTCAAAGAAAATTATTACATGGCGTATGAAGCAGGTTTACAAGTAGACAGTTTGCAAATGCATAACCTCGACAACGATTCCCTGGCCCTGGAGCAACAATTTAATTTCACCATTCCGCCAACCACCAGTGGTGATTATAAACTTATAAACCTGAACCTGTTCACCGGTATTGCTAAAAACCCGTTTATCTCTGATATCCGGTTCACCAATATCAATTTCGGCTGTTTGCAATCGCACAGTGTAATGGAGTTTATTGAACTGCCGCCAACTTTAAAAATTGAAACGCTGCCAAAGAACCTTCGCATGATAATGCCCGACACCAGCATCACCTTTAGCCGGTTAATGGAAGTAAAGGACAATGTGCTTCAGGTAAAATATGAGATCAGTACTACGCGCCCGGTGTTCACCCCGGATGAATATGAATACGTAAAAGCTTTTTATAAAAAAATGGCTGGTATTATGAATGAGCAGATTGTTCTTCGTAAGCCTTAGGAAATGAAAAATGATGAATGAAGAATTAGAAATTAAAAATTTGAATAACCCATTGGCCATTCACCATTGACCATTTACCATGAATAAATATTTTCCCCTTATAACCTTCCTTTGCATCATTGGCAGCTTGCAGGCGCAGATCTCCCCATTCGCTCTGCTGCCAATACCCGACACCGTGAAAAAAGATGCCGACATCGTTAAACGGTTAGAAGAGATAAACTTTGAGGTAACTGATATAGACAGATCATCGTTAAGCGTGCACCAGGTTATCACTGTTATGAATGAGAAAGGCAAAAATGCGCTTCACTTTGCCGAGTTTACCGATAAATTCCGGATCCTCGACGATGCTGAAGTAAAAGTGTTTGATGCCAGTGGCCGCCAAATAAACCGGTACAAAGAAAAAGATATGATCACCACCGCCTATGGCGGCGATAACCTGATTGACGATAACAAGGTTACTTACGTTGAATTTCCTTCCATCTCGTATCCCATAACTTTTGAAGTGCGGTACAGTATGCGGTTCAAGGGAAATTTATTCTATCCCAGTTTCAACATACAGGATGCTGATGAAAGCGTGGAATCATCGGTGTTTACGGCCAAAGTGCCCAAAGACCTCGATCTGCGCTATAAAGAAAAGAACATTGCCTTACAACCTGAAATTGCAGCGGAAGGCAACTATAAAATATACCGCTGGTTGGTTAAAAACCTGCCGGCCGTAAAATACGAAGCTGGTTCGGTTAGCCCCTACCCGTATGTGATGCTGGCGCCCAACCGCTTTAAGTTTGATGCTTTTGAAGGCGACCTGAGCACCTGGAAAGGTTTTGGCGATTGGTGCGCCAACCTTTGGAAAGGGCTCGACAAATTGCCCGCCGACCGCGTTGCCTTCTTTAACGACCTGGTTAAAGATGCGCCGGATAACTATGAAAAAATAAGAAGGCTGTATGCCTATTTGCAAAAGAATTTCAGGTATGTAAGCATTCAGCTGGGCATTGGTGGGTTTCGTCCGTTTTCGGCCGACTTTACCGATAAGAAAAAGTATGGTGATTGTAAGGCATTGAGCAATTGCATGCACGCCATGCTGGCCGCCGTAGGTATTAAAAGCTATGGCGCGATTATAAATGGCGGTAACAATGCCCTGGCCATGGATCCCGATTTTCCCGCCCAGCTTGGCAACCACGTTATTTTGTGCGTGCCCATGCAAAAAGATACGGTATGGCTGGAATGTACCAGCAACATCGCCGATTTTAATGCGTTAGGCGCCTTTACCGAAAACCGGAATGCCCTGCTGCTTACCGAAAATGGCGGCGTGCTGGTGGCTACCCCTGAAAGCAACTATTCGAATAATGTTTTTAATGTACATACGGTAATTGACCTGCAGGCTGATGGTTCAGGCAACACCCATACCGCCTTTACCACAACCGGCGAGTTTAAAACACAGATGAAGTACTTTTTAGAGGAGAAGAAAGACGACCAGAAAGAATTTATAGTGAACAGCCTGAACTTTAAACAACCCGATGAGTTTACGTTTAAACAACAGGATGGAGCAGCCGCGTTTACTACCAATCTTGATATGTCGTATGAAAAGGTGCACGAGTTCAATGCCGGCAATAAACTCTTTATCAGTCCGCGCATTTACCGGTTCTGGTCAAGGGCATTACCCAAAGCCGAAAACCGTAAACAGGATTATTATTTCTCCTATCCCTTTGAACGCATAGATACCACCCTGTTTAAACTGCCAGCCGGCGCCACTGTAGAAGCATTGCCCAAACCAAAGGAACTATCCACCGCATATGCCACCTATACTACCCAATACTGGTACAATGAAACCGAAAAAGCGGTGTATAGCACAGCCGCCCTGGTACTAAAAAAGAAAAAGATCCCTGCAGGCAGTTATGCGGAAGTAAAGCAATTTTTTGATGAGATCCTGATGGATGATTCACAACGCATCGTGATCAAAAAAGAGTAAAGTTTAAGGTTTAAAGTTTAAGGTCGCTGAATTTTGAAGTTAAAAATTAATAGCGAGCCTCGCTACCCGGAAATCTACCTTAAACCTTATACTTTAAACCTTATACCTTGATATGCGAAAGAATTATCCCTGTCGCAACAGCCGCATTCAACGACTCCGCTTGCCCGTGGCGCGGAATGGTTATATGGTTGCGGCAAAGGGCCAGCATTTCGGCGCTGATGCCTTTTGATTCGTTGCCGATAATCAACACCCCTTCTTTAATAGGCGGCATTTTACGCAGATCGGTTCCGTTTAATACGGCCGCGTAGGTGGGCAATTCCGGTTCTGCCTGTAACAGGGCTGGCAAATCGCCATATACTACCTGAACACGGGCAATGCTGCCCATAGTACTTTGCACCACTTTGGGACCATAGGCATCGGCACAATCAACGCTGCAAAAAACCTGGGAAATGCCAAACCAGTCGGCACAACGGATAATAGTACCCAAATTGCCCGGATCCTGAATGGTATCCAGCATCAGCGAAAGGGTATTTCGTGCAGGCGTGGTTGCTGTAAACACCGGTTTTTTAAAAATGCCCAACACCTGATTAGGGGTTTGTAACAGGGAGATGCGTTCCAGTTCCAACGGGGTTATTTCCGTTACGGCGCCGGCCAGTTGCCGGCCATGTTCAGCTATCCATTCCTTTACCGCATACAGTTGCTGCAGGGGTAAACCGGCACTTAAAAGTTCGTTAATAAGCTTCGGTCCTTCGGCAACAAACACCCCTTCGCTATCTCGTAATTTTTTGTGGCTTAAACTTTGAATATATTTGACCTGAGATTTAATCAACATTGCATTCCGATTAAACTGAATATGTTATTATTAGCCCGGCAAGTTACTGTATTTAGACTGGTTCAATGGATAGCGTACTGCGCTTTAGTGGCGGCGTCGATAACTTCCTGCACAGTTCCCAGACATTTTAAACCAGGAAAACCCTTTGTTTATAAAACTACCATCAACATTCAGGGCAGTGTGCCCGAAAAGCTGCAGTTGGAGGAGCGGCTTACCAACCAGCTCGACGACAGCGTGAAAACGCAATATATTTACTATGCCGGCGTACGGCGGGTGCTGGAAAAACCACCCGTTTTTGATACGGCCAATGTAGACAGGTCGAAATTATTTATGGCCAGCCTGCTGCATTCGCTGGGCTATTTTAATCCCCAAATAAAAGATACCTTCTTTATTGATACCGTGCGCAAACAATACCGCACCCATATCAACTTTACGGTTATTCCGGGTAAGGTACTCAGGCTCGATTCAATTGGTTTTGCCTTTCGCGACTCCAGCCTTCAATCCCTGGCTATGCGCCAACGGGATAAGTCGGTGCTTAAAAAGAATGAAGCCTACACCCAGCAAAAAGTGTCGGATGAGCTGGACCGCCTGCTCACCGTTTTTCGCAACAATGGCTATTACAAGATAAATAAGGAGGATGTGTATGCCGAGGTGGATACCGTGGTAGCCGCCCTGATAGACCCTACCCTTGATCCGTTTAGACAGATCGAATTACTGGACTCGCTGCGTAAAAAAAGGGAGAACCCCACCATCAACGTAGTGTTTAAACAACACCCGGTAAAGGACAGCAGCCGCATAAAAAAATATTATATAGGCAAAGTATCTGTGTATCCCGATGCCAGTTATGAAGAATTTGATTCAACCCGGCACGATACGGCCAATATAAAGGGCTATCAGCTTATTTATAATTCCCATCGTTTCAGATTGCCTTTTGTAGCCAATAATGTTTACCTGAAGCCGGGATCGTTGTATGTACAGCGCCGCTATTATCGCACCATCAATAATTTTACCAGCCTGGGCGCCTGGCAAAACGTGGATTTTGAAATGGTGGAACGCAAAGACACCAGCGTGCCTACCCTCGATGGCAAACTAAAACTATATCCGAGTCCCAAACAAAACCTGAATTTGTCATTGGAGGCCAGCCGCAACGTAAGCGACATCTTAACCAATGGCCAGTTATTTGGTATTGGGGTGAATGGCCGCCTGCTGAACCGGAATGCTTACCGCGAGGCCATTCAAACCGTAACCAGCGCGCGGTTTGGTATTGAGTTGGGAGCCGACTTTATTCAAACCCTGCAGGCCAGTTTAGCGCATACCATTAATTTCCCCAAGTTTATAACACCTTTCAAAATAAAGACCGACAGCCTGATAAACCCGCGTACGGTTTTAAACCTGAATACCTCCTATACAGACAGGTTGTTGCTGTTTCAAT
>CBIMFG010000063.1:0-9742 GCA_966243125.1 uncultured Niastella sp. | reverse complement strand
AAACTCCTGCCTTGGGCCGGCCAGTAAGGATAAGGGTAATGTTGCCAGGATAACCACCATGGTAAGGGATAGCCAAAACAATTTCATTACCCGGATATTGTGGGAACAACGTCCGGAGAGTAATCTCATAATACAGTTAGTTTTTGAAAACAGTTATACTATTTAGACAAGCAAACGTTTGAAACGGGTGACAGGAGAGAATTATTTTTTTATTATTTGCTTAAATTACGGTTGTGGATTACCGGTTATTGAAGAAACATTGAATACGTGAGTGGTGAGTAGCGAGTGGTGCCTCGCCAAAGTTATAAGGCCCGGAAGTTCGTGAGTTTACTCACTAGTAACTACTCACTACTGACCTATTTGCGGGAAATGAAAACCTTATTTTTACGGATCACGTACTTAATATCACCGGAGGCGGATAAATTATCGAAGAAGTGACTAACAGGTTTATTTCGATCAAGGGCGCCGGTAAAGTGGAGACCGGCTAATGCGGGATCATCTAATTGTACATCTATATTAAGCCATCTTTCGGCTACAACAGCCAGCTGTTCCAGCTTTTCATTGGTGAAAAGATAAACGCCCTGCATCCAGCCTAAGACTACAGATCCTTCAAATTTTTCTTTACGTAAAGAACTGTTGCTGTTTTCAACTACTACCCCTTCACCGGGTAATAATACAATGCGTTCGCCTTTGGCGTTTTCCACTGATACCGATCCGGTAACCAATGAAATATAAGTAGCTTCTTTATCATAAGATTTGATATTGAATTCCGTACCCAATGCAGTTACCCGTAAACCGTTTACCAAAACGGTAAAAGGTTGCCGCACCTGGTGCGCTACTTTAAAATAAGCCTCGCCTTTTAATTCAACATTGCGTTGAGGTTCGGTAAATAATATGGGGAATGCTAAAGTAGATACGGCATTCATCAACACCCGGGTGCCATCAGACATTTGAAAATTATATCTTTTACCGGCAGGTACCATTACCGTATTTAATGCGCTGGGATCTATGGCTGTTTTGCTTACATCGTGCATCCACCCGGCTAATGAATCCTGTACAGAGGTTTGTACCACTTCACCATTAGCCAGTTTTACCAGTATGCCCTGGGAAGGCGTTGTGTTACGATTGTTATTTAGCAATAAAAAAAACGCTACTACAATAAGACCTGTTACGGCAGCAGCAACGCCATACCGCCACCAATGTGTATTGGTGCTGCGCACGGGAATGGCTACCGTATCGGTAACCGGTTCAGCAACAGGTTCAGGAATATTTACTTTTTGTTGTAAAGCCTGCCAGGCATTTTCCATATTAAATGATTGATCGAAGCTCACTGCCTTGCGCATAGCATATACCTGTAGCATTTGCTGCCATAATTGTTCAACCTCCTGGTGTTGGGCGATCAGCTCCTCAAGCCTTAAATCATCCTCCTCACCAATTTGGCCCGTCAGTTTATCTATTATGAGTTGCTCGACGTCATTCATATCAATATAATTGTTCATTGGCAAGTATGCTAATAAAACATCAGGGGGTGCCAAATATATTAAGACAATAAAATATACAAAACAGGTGACAAACCGGTAAAATAATAATAGTCGCGCAGACTTTCCCGAAGTTTTGCAAATGCCCGTCGCAGCTGTGTTTTAACGGTGTTTACAGTTACACCGGCAATAACAGCTGCCTCCTGGTATTTTTTGCCTTCCACGCAAACCAGTTCAAAGATCCGTTTGCATTGCTCAGGTAACTGGGCAATAACGCTTTGTACCATTTGCGCGGTTTCCTGAATTTCCATTACGTGGGTATTTTCAATGATGTCAATACGCTCCTGGTAAGTCTTTTCTTTTCGGTTAACCCTGCTCTTATGCTTCAGCAAATTTAAGGCAGCATGTTTAACCATGGTGGTAAGGTAAGAACCCAGCGATTGTTGTACAATCTCAAATTTGCGCTCCTGCCAGAATTTTACAAAAACATCCTGCACCAGGTCTTCCGCTTCACCCTGGTCCTGTAATAACAGGTATGCCTGTATGCACAGCGTTTTGTAATACCGTTGAAATAACGCTTTAAACCCTTGCGGGTCAGCCTTTTTGAGCAATTGTAGTAGGATATGGTCTGTTTCAGCACCCATTTCGTTTAAGGTTTATGCCATTAATAGTTGAGTTTTATATACCAGTTTTTCAACCAGGTACATAAACATAAAAGAATATCATCCCGCAAGGCGGGACGTATACATGACATGACGGGCGCGGAAATGAGCTGCTATGATTGGTACATTCCGTTTGTAATAATAACAAGCAATACAGAAGATCTTAAACAGGTACGGTTGAGCTACTATAGTTTATTTAACAGCGGATTGAATACCTAATGTAGTGAAAAAGTTTTGAAACTTACAAACGTTTACCCGAAAAAGTTAGTAAGTTATTTTATTTTATAAAGAAGTATCTATTAAGAGATAGTTCTATATTTATTGAACCACAGTTCGTTGAAAGAATAGGTTTAAGGTTTAAGGTTTAAAGTTTAAGGTTTAAGGTGGCCTTGCTTATTCGGGAAGTTAGCAATTAATCGACCAGTCCGGATAGCAGACTTTAAACCTTATACTTTACACCTTATACTTTAAACTTTCTCCGCAAAAAACAGCAATAAAATATATAAAGAGAGGAATTGAGAAGAGATTAGCCGCTATCAAACTTTTTCTTAATAATCGGATGGCGTTGATGCGGCGTTGGCTTATCACTACCACGCTAAGCCCGCATTCTTCCGCAGCCTGCTGTTGGGTAAGGCGATCGTAAAACAGCAACCGGAAAACAATTTGTTCCTGCGCCGGCAATGTAAGCACCAGCTCCTGCATTTGGGGAAGGATGGTTGCCTGCAGGTTAGGGTCATCAAACTGGGCGGCAGCAATAATTGCCTGTGGGTACCAGGCGGCATCGCCGCTTTGTTCGTTTTCTTTATCCGATCTGATATAGACCAAACAAATGTTCCGTACCGTTATATACAGGAAGGCTTTAATATCCACTAATGTATTGAACCGGTTGCGCATGCCTAACAACTTAATGAATGTTTCCTGTACAATATGATGCGCTTCTTCTTTATTAATAATTAACTGACTGGCAAAATCGAGTAAGGGAGCATAATGCTCCACATACAATTCTTTCACCACTATATAGTGACCACGCTGAAATTCATTGATAACATTTCGGTTCGGTGCTGACAGGGTCATTTGTCTTAACTGTGATTATTGGAATGATTGCAATAGGCGGGATAAGGAATTGGTGGGATAAGGACACTTTGTGTTAGTAAATATAGTTAATTGGAAAATTCCCCGGGACAATTCTCCCCTGAAATTCGTAAATTTCTTTATTAACACCGTTGGCACCATAGTTGAAACACTCTCCTAAAATATATTACCTATGTATACAGGATTAATAAAAGCTCCGGAAGAAGGCATCGTTCATTTGTTTTATTACTGTTGTATGAAGGATGGTAAATTTGATGAACCGGAACTGAACACCATTTCCGACAAACTCGTTTCCCTTGACCTGCAAAAGAAACTCAACTTCAAGGATGAAATGCGAAAATTCAAATCGTACCAAAACAGCATTACCGACGAAGACATTTATCTGAAATACCTGATCAGCATCATTAAACCCAACAACAACCTGGCCCTGCTTTCGTGGTGTGTAGAGTTATGCGCTGCAGATGGCAACATCGGTGCCGAAGAAGACCGGCTGCTTGCCCGCATTGGCAACCTGCTGAATGTTGGTGATACCGAACAGGAGCTTGTAGAAAGGTTAATGATACAGCGCAGGAATGTATTGCAAGAGAAGACATTTTGATTTCGAATGATGAAGGTCAATGGTGAATGGTCAATGGCCAATAGGTTCACGAAATTTGTAATTCTCAAATTAGTTATTAGCCCCGAATGGCAAGGCATTCACCATTGACCATTCACCCTTCACCAAAAAAAAGCCGGATGCCTAACAAGGCACCCGGCGTGCTACCACATCTCTATTCTTCCATGCGTTATTTTTGAATTGAATTCATTCAGCAATCATTTGTTTTTTTATTTCGACATCTTCAACCATCCATACCTCGCTATGTCTGTTAGTACTATTATCAAAATTATGCCAGTGCATTATGGGTTCAAATTGCATGTGTAACGCTATGAGTTGTAGTTAATTTTCCACGATTTCGCTACCAACCTACCCCATAATCTTCGCCATGATTACTTGAACCGCCCCACATAGTTCCATGCCTGCTATCAAAGTAAATAGCGTTTACTGGTCCGCTTGTACGATCTTCAAACATCAGTTTGTAACCCATCTTTATCAGCTCGTGACGGATCCAGTCGGGCGTATTAGTGTTTACCAGTAATGAACCCGCTTTGGGTTTGCGGTCTTCCCCACCTAACGACAGGTACAATTGATTGGTATTCACATTGGGCGCTTCAACCGCTTCCTGTACCGTCATTCCAAACTCGGTAACATTTAAAAAGAATTGTAACAGGTTCTGGTCCTGCGTATCACCGCCCTGCACCGCAAATGATAAAAATGGCTTGCCATCTTTCATAGCCAGTGTAGGTGTTAACGTTACACGAGGGCGTTTACCCGGTTCCACCACATTAAAGGGATCTAATACGGGATCCAGCACAAAGCTTTGCATGCGCTGGCTCATGCCCACTCCGGTTTTACCCGCAATACAAGCTGGCAGCCAGCCGCCACTGGGGGTAACCGAAACTACCCAGCCTGCTGAATCGGCCGCTTCAACTGAAGTAGTGCCCAGCCATAATTTCTCCATATATTTTTCATCGGGCGGGGTATACGCCAGCGGTTTACTGTTGCTCCATTGTTGTAAAAGATTGGTATAAGGGTTTGTTTTGCCTTCAAACGGATAAGGATCGCCAGGTAAAGCGGGCGATAAATTTTTAGTAGGGTCGATCAATTTGGCGCGCTCCTTTGCGTATTCTTTCGACAACAAACCTTTCATTGGTTCTTCCGGCGCAAAATTGGGATCGCCATAATAAAAATCACGATCGGCAAATGCCAGCTGCATGGCCTGCGTTACCGTGTGAATGTAACGGGATGAGTTATAGCCCATGCTTTTGAGATCGAAATTTTCGAGAATGTTCAGCATCTGCAACATGGCCGGGCCTTGCGTCCACTGTTTTAATTTGTATACCTCAACCCCTTTATAATTAACACTCATGGGTTCCTCAATCTGCACTTTCCATTTGGCCAGGTCGGCCTCGGTAATTAAACCACCCTGTTCCTGACAGCCCCGTACAAATTCTTTGGCGATGTCACCGGTGTAGAACCGGGCGTACGCCGCATAAATGGCTTCTTTGCGGTTCTTGCCTTTTTTCAAAGCCTGTTGTTCGGCCTCCACCATTTTACGCAGGGTTTCCAACAGGTCGTTTTGTTTGAAGATCTCACCCGGTTCAGGCGCTTCACGGTCCTGACCCGCATGCGGTAAAAAAACAGCTTTTGAGTAAGGCCATTGTTTTATGCGCTCTTTGCCGCGTTCCATGCTATTGGCGGTTTGCGCTTCAATGGGGTAACCCGCGGCCATTTGCATGGCGGGAGTTAATACGTCTTTCAGGCTCATGGTGCCATATTCGGCCAGCATGGTGCAAATACCGCCAGGCGTACCGGGCGTTACCGCCGCCAACGGACCATACTCCGGCACATACTTCATGCCTTTGCCTTTAAAAAATTCTGGCGTTGCACCAGTTGGCGCCACACCCAGCGCATTAATACCAATGATCTTACCTGTATGCGGATTGTAGATGAGGGCTTGCGTTTCGCCGCCCCAACTCAGCACATCCCACATGGTGCAGGTTGCCGCAATCATGGCGCAGGCTGCATCCACGGCATTGCCGCCTTTTTGAAAAATGGCCGCTCCGGCCGTAGCCGCCATGGGTTTGCCGGTAATGGCCATCCAGTTTTTTGCGTGTAAAGGAGGTTTTTGTGTTTGCTGGGCCCGAAGTGATAATAGCTGGCATAGACTCAAAGCGAGAACCAGGAATTTTCTCATATAATGTGTTTGGTTGATTTACTAAAGATAAGATAATGTCTGAACTGGGATGAGGGGGATGCTTGGAATGATTAGGATAGGATATGGATTAGTTAATAATGGCCTAAGCATGGCGTTGGTATTGCCTGCGCATTGCCTGAGGATGGCCTTGGCACCAGGGAGTGTCCAGGGGGTTTCCAGGCAATCCGTGCGCAGTATCCAGGCCAGTATGCTGCTACCTGGTGGGGATGGTATGGTAGCGGAAGGGTAGCTAGACTGAGGGGGTATGGTCAGAGGGTGGTCTAACCATGGTCAGGGTATGGTCAGAAGTACTAGTGTGCCTAGAGGGGTCTTAGAGCATCTGTATACAGTACCCGGAACTGAATACTACCACTTTACCAGGTTTCATTACCAGTGTCCTACCCATCCCAGTTCAGACAATTGACAGTGTAGAACCAATTCCACACCACTCACCCAATCACACACCTACATTTAATTGATAATTATCAAATTAGCAGATGGTATAAAATTTCATTTATCATGATACATGAAGTACACCCTCTATTTTTTACTGGTTACCTTATTGTTGGCTGGCTGTTTATACAGTGCTGATAATGAAAACAAAAGTGAAGAAAGTGAAACCGGGCCCAATGCCCCCAAAAACATTTCACGCCGCGACCTTAGTAGTACAAAAGCTAATTCATACACCGACCTGTTTTTAGACAGCGCCTCGCTGGATGATTTTATAGCCCGGCACCATGTGGCCGATACCGTCGCCAACCGTATGATCAGCTTTTACAACGCCCGTAATTATCAGTATGCCTGGTTCAACAGCGATGGATTTACCGAAGAAGCCCAGGGTTTCTGGAACTTGTTCGATCATTACCTTACTACTTCAGGCGATACAGCGAAGGCCAACAAAACCCTTGAAAAACAAATGAATCGGTTGCTGGCCGATAGTTTTACTGTAAGCACCGGCAATAAAGATCTGCGGCAAACGGAATTGCGGCTTACCCAAAGTTTGCTCCAATACGCTTCTAAAAATTTTGAGAAAGGATATGTAAAGCGGAAAGAGCTGGAACGGTTTGTTCCCTTTAAAAAAACCGATCCCATTCAGCTGGCCGATTCCCTGCTTTCTAAAAAACATAAGGACAACAAGTATTTTGAGGACATCAATGCCAACTATAAATCATTAAAAGAACAATTGCAGAAATACCTGGATCTGAACAAACGCGGCACGTTACCCCAAATTCCGGAAGAAGCAAGGTCGTTGAAAAAAGGCAAGTCATCGCCACACGTGCCGGCTATAAAACAATACCTGCAACTGACCGGCGACCTGCCAGATAATGATACGTCAACCGTATTTAATGACACACTGGCCGAAGGCATAACGCACATTCAGGAGCGATTTGGCATGAAGGCCACCGGCACGCTGAGCAAGGACCTGATTGCCCAAATGAACGTACCACTGCGCGACCGCATTGAGCAGATCCTGATCAATATGGGCCGCATGCGGTGGATGCCATCCCAACCCAATGGCACCCTCATAATCATTAACATTCCTGAGTTCATTTTACACTTATTTGAAAATGGGAAGAAGGAATTTGACATGAATGTGGTGGTGGGTAAAGACGGGCACAGCACCACCCAGTTTACCGGCACCCTTAACCAGGTGGTGTTTGCGCCTTATTGGAACATACCGCCCCGAATTGTCACCAATGAGATCTTACCCGAGGTAGAAAAAAATAAAAATTACCTGGAAGAAAACGAAATGGAAGACCAGGGTGATAAAGACGGCGATGGTATTCCTGACATTCGTCAGCTGCCTGGAGATAAAAATGCATTGGGCAAGGTAAAGTTCTTGTTTCCCAACAGCTTTGATATTTATCTGCACGATACGCCAGCCAAGAGTTTATTCAGCCAGCAGAAACGCGCCTTTAGTCATGGTTGCATTCGCCTGGCCGATGCACAGAAAATGGCCGAGTACCTGTTACGCAATGATCCTGACTGGGACGTCACAAAAATATCAGACGCCATGAATGCCAAAGAGCAGAAAGTGGTAAAGCTGAAAGACAAGGCTGAAGTGTTCATTACTTATTACACAGCCTGGGTTGATGATGCCGGACGTTTAAACTTCAGAGAAGATGTGTATGGGCATGACAAGAAGGTAAGAAGTTTGCTATTTCAATAAGTGATGCATTCGAGTAACGATGTTGCAGGCCACAAGCTGCAAGCTTTAAGCTGCAAGCAGAAGGCAGAAAGCCAAAAGCGGTAAGAAAGACACTATAAACGACAAGTCTGCTTACTCACCTGTTTGTGTTGTTTTAACTTGTTAACTTTTTAACTGGTCAACTCGTCAACCTAACTAGGTACCTAAACCGTTTTATTACAAGTGAGTAAAAAGATAAGGTGACAGGATGACAATTAAAAAATAAAAGCACCGCGTAAAATGCAGATGGGCAGCGGTGTGTAGCCGATAAAAAATAAATTAATTAGTGTTTTTTTATAATTGTAGCATGAGAATTGCTCATAACTTTGTGTTTCACTTGTTACATACTTTGGACTATGCGAATTGAAGTAAAGAAAAATATCCACTTCACCAAGTTGGTGAAAGTGAATGGACGGTTGAAGGAGTTTAACTTCAGGAAATTGGGCGGATCCAATGAAGGATTATTTACTGTGGATGTAAGCGATGACAGAGGTAACCGTATCCTGTTTCGCATGCAAAAGGAACAAGACAGTTGGAAGATACTGCCACAGACTCTGCCAAATTGGGTGATGGATAAGGAGAATACTTTCCACGACTTGATAGAGGAAGAGTTGCGCAGTATGTAACCCGCACCTGGTTCAGTTTTCCCCTCAAAGCCTGGTCCCGTCCTACCCCGGGAGCATCAGGCATATTACGTTAGCTAATTTGTTAGTTGATCGTTTTTAGCTGTTGTAAACTTATACATGTTTATAACTGGAATTATATTGTCGTTTGTTGAAGTTATGAGTTCTATATTCTTAGTTCTCAGTTCTTTGTTATGGTTCAGCGTTCCAGGTTTCCCCATTTGCACATTTTTGAATTTTCACATTGTTACAACTTTTCCCCACTTCATTTTACTAAACTATTGATGTTCAATAGTACACAGCCGAGGCATTACTTTTAAATGTATGTAGAAAACATTTAACTATGAAACCGGCAAATACACAAAGCAGCAGTAGTAGTAATGAAATTTACAGGAATACCGAACACGTGGCATTGATCACCTGCGTGATCTTTTTGATCATCACCTTTGTTACTTCCTGCATTTATATTGGTATTGATGGTTTCATGAGTAAATAAACAGATCCGGTCTTCGCAGTGCACATATAAACAGAAAGGGCTGTCTCAACAACTTTGAGGCAGCTCTTTCTGTTTTAAGCAGTTATGTAGATCTTTTGTAGATCCTGAAAACTTCCGCCAACAACATTAATACAGCATCTTTGTGTGGTAAACCCTATAAAGCCAATGCCGCCAAAGATCACGAAAGCCGCAAAAAAAGTAAAAGGTAAAATACATCCTGATATTGGCTACCTCACCGGCATTGTTACCGGCGCAGGCGTTGTTGCCATCATTGCCGCATCGGAAGAAATGGAAAATAAGAAATGGACGCGGTTAAAAGACCCGGCTATGAATCCAAAATAAAAACAGAAAGGCTGCCTCTTAGTGCTGAGACAGCCTCCTTTTTTCATGTTGGTAACCGAAGGGTAT
>CBIMFG010000062.1:0-9759 GCA_966243125.1 uncultured Niastella sp. | reverse complement strand
CTTTAAATATGTAGAATACCAGTCAATTGAGTTTAATGAAAACCGGGTATCGGGTTCAGACCCAATTGTTGGGAACCTTACCGCTATACTGGCTTATTACGTGAACTTAATCATAGGACTCGATTTCGACTCCTTCTCCTTACGCGGAGGCGATCCTTATTTTCAAAAAGCCATGAATATTGTGAACAATGCACCCGAGGGCAGGGATATTTCCGGCTGGAAAGCATTTGATGGTTTGCGTAACCGGTACTGGTTAACAGAGAACCTTACCAACAATCGCTACAATCTTATACATGATGCATTTTACAGCTATTACCGCCTGGGAATGGATTATATGTATGAAAATGAAACCGAAGCCCGCAGTGCTATTTTAAACACCCTGAGTTTGATCAATACCATGAACAACGACATTCCCAATACGATGATCGTGCAGTTCTTTTTTCAGGGAAAGTCGCAGGAGTTAATACGCATCTTTAAAAAGGGCACGCCTGAGGACAAACAAAAAGCAAGGGAAATTTTACAAAAGATAGATATCTCCAATTCCAATACGTATAAACAGGAATTAAAATGAGCCGGCTATTACTGGTATGTTTGAGCGCTATAGTGTGGTGTTTGGTAAGTTGTACAGATAAAGACAAGATACCCAAAGACGTAATGGGAAAAGAAAAGATGCAGAAGGTGTTGATGGATATCATTCAGGCTGAGCGGTACAAAGAGAGCTTTATTACCCCGGATTCTTCCAAAGACCAGAAAGCGGAAACCTTTAAACTGTACGCACAGGTATTTGCATTGAATAAGATCTCCAAAGAAGAATTTATAAAGAGCTATAAATTTTATATGGGCCGGCCCGATATTGCCAAGGGCATATTTGACTCATTGCAAAGCCAGGCTGGTAAGCTGCGCGAAAATTTTAATAAACCCCAACCGCTGGATACTGCAGCAAAAGCAAAATCAGCTGCTGATAGTGCAAGGGCGAAAACTGCCGACAGCGCAAAAGTAAAAGCTGCTGATACTGCAAAAATAAAAACACCACCACTGGTAACTCCTCCTTTGGCAACACCTGTTTCACCTGAGGTGCAGGCTAAAAGGAATGCAGCATTTAGAAGAATGAGAATCAAGGATACCCTGCTGCATTTAAACCCCAAGCCCAGGCGATAAATTATTCCGGTGGGTTTTGGCTGCATGCAGTAGTTCCTTATTTTTATCAATAAATTGCTTGCTATGCAAAAAGTTGTTGTCAATGCGGATGCAGCCATTGCCGACATTCAGGATAATGCTACCATTATGCTGGGTGGATTTGGTTTGTGCGGTATTCCTGAAAATTGTATTACGGCCCTGGTACGCAAAGGCGTTAAACAGCTCACCTGTATCTCCAACAATGCCGGGGTTGATGATTTTGGATTAGGCTTACTCCTGAAGACCCGCCAGATAAAAAAGATGATGAGCTCCTATGTGGGCGAAAATGCCGAGTTTGAACGGCAGTTACTAAGTGGTGAACTGGAAGTTGATTTGATACCCCAGGGCACACTGGCTACCCGTATTCAAATGGCGGGCATGGGCATTCCGGCTTTTTATACACCGGCTGGTTATGGTACCGAAATCGCAATGGGCAAAGAAGTGCGTGAGTTCAATAACAAAATGTATTTGATGGAATACGCGCTGCATGCCGATTTTTCTATTGTAAAAGCCTGGAAGGGCGATCGCTACGGCAACCTGGTTTTTCGCAAAACCACCCGCAACTTCTCCACCTCTATTGCCAAGGCTGGCAACATTACCATTGCTGAAGTTGAACACCTGGTTGAACCTGGTGAACTGGACCCTGATCATATTCATGTAGCTGGTATTTATGTACACCGGATTTTTGAAGGAACCAATTATGAAAAACGAATTGAGCGTAAGACCGTGAAGATGGAGAAATGAGGAATGAAGAATGAGGAATGAAGAATGAAAAAGTGAAATCCCAAAGCGCGGCAGCAACTTTAAACCTGAAACTTTAAACTTTAAACTAACGATGGCTTTAGATAAATACGGTATTGCAAAACGAATTGCTCAGGAATTGAAAGATGGGATGTATGTAAACCTGGGTATAGGCATTCCCACGCTGGTATCAAATTACATTCCTGATGGCATTGAAATTATGCTGCAATCAGAGAACGGTATACTGGGTATGGGCCCTTACCCCATTGAATCGGATATAGATGCCGACCTCATTAATGCTGGTAAAGAAACGGTAACTGTAATACCCGGTGGTGCTTTTTTTGACAGTGCAGAAAGTTTTGGCATGATCAGGGCGGGTAAGGTTGACCTGACAGTATTAGGCGCCATGGAGGTTAGTGAGAACGGTGATATCGCCAACTGGAAGATACCGGGTAAAATGGTAAAAGGCATGGGCGGCGCCATGGACCTGGTAGCCAGCGCTAAAAACATCATCGTAGCTATGATGCATACCAACCCTAAAGGCGAATCGAAAGTATTGCCCGCATGCTCCTTGCCGTTAACCGGTGTAAAATGTGTGAAACGCATTGTAAGCGACCTGGCGGTGTTGGAGGTATTGCCCCAGGGCGGTTTTAAGCTGATTGAACGCGCACCCGGGGTAACGGTTGATGAGATCCGCAGTAAAACATTGGGAAAGCTTATTGTTGAAGGCGATATTCCCGAAATGGCCCTCTAATATTTAATGGTTCGCCGGTTTACCTGAGTAGTAAGAAATGGAGGCAGCGGGTGGCTATGAGTGTCGTTGTTGTTATTATTACTGTCCTCTTTTTTGCCGGCAACTGAAGCAGCCACTATAAAGAATACCATTCGCAGCACATCGGCTGTAGTGATAATAAGCGTTTTTTCCTGTTGTATTTGTTGCGACAGGTTGGAATGACTACCGGCAATGGCTTCCATCAATACAAGCATTCCATTATAACACAACAGGCCACCTGCAATCCAGAAAGCAGGTTCACTGGCCAACACAATATGCCGGTTGTTGATGAGCTGTATTAAAATGGCTATGGCCAGCACGGTCAATATGCCTGCCTGTATAATAGTAAATACATCTGTATAGGCTGTAAGCCCTTTTAATGCATAAATGGTAATGATCACAGAGAGAAAGGATACCAGCACCATTTTCATAATATCTTTACCCTGGGCTGAGGTCATCATTAAATGGAACAGGTAATAGACAAGGATAAACTGGGCGAGTTTACATGCGGTTTGCACGGCCGGAAGACCGGGTTGAATGAAGATTAGAGCGAGGTATTGGCAGATTACGAAAAGGCAAAGAACTTTCAGGACGTTAAGAACAGCGGAAGCCGCTACCTTACGAACAAAGAGTATGCATACGGGCAATAACGACAGCAGCATTACTACCAGCGCCAGGGCAATAAATATACTTCCACCGGTTTCTACCATGGTCAAACAGTTCAGGGCCAAACCGGTTCTTCATAGGGGTTCTATTGTTTTTGACGTTGCGAAAAAGGGTATTCAACATAATGCCGGCTGTTATGTGTTAAACAAAAGATTGCCGGGAGTTTAATCAATCAGGTTATTCTTAACTGCAAAAAATACCAGGCCAGCCGTGTTTTTAGCACCAAAGCGTTCCATTAACCGGTCTTTGATGGCTTCAACTGTTCTTGGGCTCACCTCTAATTTTTGTGCAATTTCATGGGCGGTAAACTCCATGCAAATATATTTGATCACATCGCGCTCGCGGTCGCTGAGGGTGATTTCGCTGTTTAGGCTGGGCACCACTTTAACCCGGGCGTGCGATTTTTTTAAAAGGATCCTGTTTACAAAGTTATTCAGGTAATATCCCTTGCTCATTACCTCCATTATAGCCTTTTTGATCTCGGAAGGATCGGCGCTTTTGAGCAGGTATCCGTTAGCGCCAATTTCCATCATATGGCTCACAAACCGTTCATCTTCATACATCGTTAACGCAATTACGTGGATGTTTGGATATTGGCGGGCAATTACTTTCGTTGTCTCGATGCCATCTTTCAGGGGCATGCGCAGATCCATCAGAATTACATCAGGCTGCTCAGGGGCCGCTGGTAAGTTATCCAACAGTTCCTGGCCGTTTTCTGCTTCAAGTACGAACTTTATGTTTGTATAAGGCCTTAACGACAATATTACTCCTTTACGGAATATCTTGTGGTCATCAGCAATAGCCACTTTTATAGGTCCCATCTTTTATTGATATTGGCAAAACTAAATTAACTAAAAATTTTAAGTGTTTAGGTTTTCAGGGGTATAGGTTTTACGTTAGTATAAACACTTGTTCCGTGCTGCATCTTAAGATAGTAGTAGCCCTTATCAAAATATGAACCAATATTTTATAATTGCGGCGCCACCGTTTCTTCCTCCAGCCGGGGAATTTCGATAGTAACCTTATAATATGTTTGCGAAATGTCTTTTTCGAAATATATCCGTCCGTGCAACAACTTTAACCTGCTCTGAATATTTTTCAGGCCCAAACCCACATTACTTTTATTCAGTTTATCAAAATCGGCCTGGGTAATACCACGGCCGTCGTGGTGTAAGCGAATATACAATTTATTACCGCTCAGGTTTTGGGTTAGATGAATAAAACTGGCATTGCTGTGTTTCAGAATATTATTCACCAATTCCTGTATAACTCTGAAAATTATCAATTCCTGATCAGCGTGCAGGCGTTCGCGGTAATCGTGAAAACGGCAGCTGGCATTCATACTGCCCGATCCGCTGATCTTCTGGAACAGGTCGTTTACGGCCGATTCCAACCCAAAGTTTTTAAGGGTAGGGGGCATCAGGCTGTGTGAAATATTACGGATCAGCTGTATGGTATCGTCAATGATCTGTTTGGCGTTGTAAATGCTTTGCAGCTGGGTTGTTTTATCCTGGTTCACCAGGTTTTCGTTCAGGTATAAACGAGCGGTGGCCAGCAGGGGGCCGGCATCATCGTGTAAATCGGCTGCAATTCGTTGGCGTTCCTCTTCCTGCAGGCGAATGGAGGCATTCAACAACATTTTCTGTTGTTCCTGCTCCAGGTGTTGCAACTGCATTTGGTAACGGATAACCTTACGTTGATGGAAAATAATGAAAACGATGAGGCCAATGGTTAAAACCAGCATGCCAATGGTGCCAAAGTAAAGTACCATGGGAAACTGGCTGGTGCCATGTGTAACCTGCAGCAAGATCATTAGTATGTGAGAAGCAGGGTTTATAATGGGTTATAAGGGTTTTTAAAAAAATTATCGTATGAGGACAGGCCGGTACTACTTGTTTTGTCCTTTGCTTCTCTCAGCGAAAAAGCAATGCTAAAAAAAAGATTTTTTATGGTATTGAATATGAATGTGATAAACCAAAATTTCCCAATGTCCCTGCTGTCTATCTCATCTACGAAAGTATAAATAAAAAAAGACCCCGCTAAATACACCAGGAAACCCAGTATTACCCAGAACATGGATGTATTATATATAAACAGCACCCTGGGTTTGTTTATTTGTTCGAATAAATAATACAGGGAAAAAGTAAAGATCAGAATTGATTCGCAAGCTACCGGCACTGAATCAAAAAAGTTCCATTTTGTGGTAAAAAAGTAATAGCAGATAAAAATAATAAACAATGTTGAAACGGTGGCTATGACTTTTTTAAACAGCCGGCCTTCTATAATGAGCCAGATAAAATAACTAAAGAGGAAAAACTCAACCAGGGTATACGTGCTCAGGAACAGCTTGGCACTCAGGTTTAAGAGTACAATGTCGTTCAGAAATGAATACAATGAGTAAATAAAGATTACCCATAATTCCTTCCTTTTTGTATGCCTTAAAAAGGCAAGAAAGAGAATTACGGGTAATAGTGAAGAATATAAGCTGATATGTAAGAAAAAACTCTCTATATCAGAACGCTTTCCTCAAATATAGAGATTCGGGTTTATTTAATCAATAATAAACCAGTTGTCATCTCCGAAAATATCGTCGCCAGAAGGAGAGGGGATGCTTCTGTCGGCAACAATGCCTTTTTGTTTTTGAAGTTGAGCGTCTTCAGTTACTACAGTGTAGTTAATCAGTTGTTTGCCATTTTGATCGAGGCCCACGTAAACCAGGGTTTTTTGGCCCAATTCATTGATGGCGTTGTGAAACTGGATACCCGCGCAACCAGGTTGAGCCAGGATCTGGTTCAGAATTTCTTTACCGATAATGTAACCTTGTACATCAGTTGGGTGGGCTTTGCGGTAGTTGCTAACCAATTCAGCGCCTAATTCATGGGTAATTTCTTCACCAATTGTAGCAATGTTACGTTTAGTGAGAAGTTCAGTCTGCATCATAGTAGTAAGTTTTTAGAGGTTGTAAAAAGTGGTTCCAGGTGTTAAGAAACCTCCAAAAAAAAAGATATACAACGGGTTGCGAGCACCTATAAATGCTGTAATTTTGCGTGAAATGCACTATGGGCCTGCGTTTTGAGGAGATTTTCTAAGAAGTATTACGATTTAAAATGGGGGAATTTTTCTCGCCGTATTCCGTATTTTTACTATTCGCAAAGTTCGTATAACCTGCATTTGTGAGATCGTTATTCACACATGTGAATAAGTGTAATTGCTTAAGTATCGTGGGATTAGTGCTTAAGTAGTGTGTCGGATTTTAAAAACGGGGCAGTTCTTGCAGTAAAAATTTCCTTTCTATTTACCGGCTGACTGATTACAGTGCAACTGAATTACAGTTATCAATTGAACTATGTTTACGAAGGGTATGATCTTGTGTTGAGATAGGATGAGGTATTGCCTGAAAGTAGAGTAGTTAAAAACAGAAAAAAGAAGTTGACCGATATTGGATTTGACAGATGGCATTCATAAGATAGTTGGAAATACTTTTAGGACGGTGATCTGAGATATTGGATGTTTTAAGGTTGCCATTCCTTATCAATCAACTTCTGGAACAAAAATAATCGGCCAGCAGGCAGTTCGCAATAGCGGTAACCCTCTATTTTAAAAAATCGGGATTTACCGGTAAATACGTAAAAATCTCGTAGAAAAACTGGTACTATTTCTATTGATCGTGGTAAACTAGCGTTTACAAAGTGACTGAAGTCGTTTTTTTATGCGATATTGCCAGAAGGTTAAGGCCCCGCACGGTATGAAAACACCATTAAGGGGTTAAAACAGTAAGGCATATTGGAGCAGCTAAAGGAACAACTTATAACCCATTAATAAGCCAACCTTACCCATTATGAGCACTGAACTGGTTATTAAAGTAGCACTTGCCGACGACCATAAGATATTTCGCGACGGCATTAAGATGGCTCTGAAAGGAAAAGAGTACCTGAAAATTCTTTGGGAAGCCGAAGATGGTAGAGATTTGATGCACAAAATGCAGATCAAAAAGCCAGATGTTTTGCTGATGGATATTCGTATGCCCGAGGTGGATGGGGTGAATGCGATTGGGATACTACGTAAGGAATACAGCGATGTAAAGATCGTTGTGCTTACCATGTACGACGAACAGGAAATGATCACCAAGATGATGGAAATGGGCGCCAACGCTTACCTCACTAAAACCTCTGACCCTGAAGAGATCTATCAGGCCATACTCTCCTGCATGAATGATGATTTTTACTTTAATGATCTTGTAAACAAAGCGGTACTGTCGAAATTGCAAACCAAAAAACAGGTACGGCAGTTTTACCCTAATCCCGTAAAATTCTCCGAAAAAGAAATTAAGATCCTGAAGCTGCTGGCAGCTGATAAAACTACCGAGGAAATTTCGAAAGAAGTGTTCCTGAGCCCACGTACTATTGAAACTATTCGCCAGAACATGAAATCGAAGGTAGGCGCCAAAACCATTGCAGGCCTCATCATGTACGGTATGCGCAACAAACTGATAGATTAATTTTACCTCCAGTAGACCCTTTATACTTCTTTGAAAAACGCTCCTTTTCTTAACTTGCAGGTATGCAGGCGCCGGTTTCGTACAAATTATTAGATCAACAACTTTGGTTATCAGCACATAGAAGTGTTTTTTGGGAAGAAGAGAAAGCCCTTATTGTTTCGGACCTTCACTTTGGTAAGACCGGGCATTTTCGCAAATCGGGTATTGCGGTGCCGCAGGCAGTGTATAAAGAAGACCTGCAGCGGCTGGTGCACCTGATCCAGTATTTTCAACCCCGCCAATTAATAATCGTAGGCGACCTTTTTCACAGTCATCAAAATAAAGAACTCGAATTGTTTCAACGGTGGCGGCACGATTTTCCCGATCTGCCGGTTCACCTCATAAAAGGCAACCACGACATTCTGCACCAAAGCTGGTACAGGCAATGTAATATTCATGTTACTAATGAGGAATTACAGATCGGGACTTTCCGGTTCCGGCATGATATGGATAATGTTGTTCCCAATAACGCCAACTACTTTTTCTCAGGCCATATTCATCCAGGTATTCGATTACGCGGTGCTGCCAAACAATCGCTCAGCTTTCCCTGTTTTTACTTTGCCAAAGCGTTTTGCGTGTTGCCTGCATTCAGCCGGTTTACCGGTATTGCATTGGTGAAACCCGAAGACGAAGAGAATGTATTTGCTATCGTAAACGACAATATAGTACAGTTGCAATGAAAATAGCCTTTGATCCCATTTATGCGCATCCGTTGCCCGAAGGGCACCGGTTTCCCATGCTTAAATATGAATTGATACCTGAGCAATTGTTGTACGAAGGCACTATTACCCCCAACAACTTATTTACACCAGGGCCTTGTGCCAATGATATCGTTTTATGGACCCACGATGCGGCGTATGTACAAAAGCTGCATCAGCAAACATTATCGGCGCGGGAGCAGCGGCATATTGGTTTTCCCCAATCGCCCCAGTTAACGCAGCGCGAGTTTGTGATAACCCAGGGTACTATTGAATGTTGTCACCATGCTTTTGTTAATGGCGTGGCCTTGAATGTGGCCGGGGGCACGCATCATGCATTTGTCAACAGGGGCGAAGGTTTTTGTTTGTTGAATGATTTTGGTGTGGCCGCCAATTACCTGCTTAAAAAAGAACTGGCGCGTAAGATCATTATTATTGATCTGGATGTGCACCAGGGCAATGGTACCGCCAGTTTGTTTGAACACGAGCCCCGCGTTTTTACTTTTAGCATGCATGGCGCGCATAATTATCCTTTTCATAAAGAAAAAAGCGATCTTGATATTGGGCTGAACGATGGCACTGACGACAACCTGTATTTAAGCCTGCTGCAAAGCAACCTGCTTACCCTGCTGGATCAATTAAAACCCGATTTTGCTTTTTATTTATCGGGGGTTGATATATTATCGACCGATAAGTTTGGCAAGCTGAAAGTAAGTATGGAAGGCTGTCGCCGCCGCGATGAACTGGTTTTTTCACAATTGAAACTACACCACATTCCCTGTGTGGTGGCCATGGGTGGCGGTTATAGCCCCGATATTAAAACCATTGTGGAAGCGCATTGCAATACGTTTCGCGTTGCAAAGGATATTTACGAATTATAGTTTTGTTCCAGGTTCCAAGTTTCAGGTTCCATGGGTTTGTATTCATTGTAACTTGGAACCTGCAACCTGGAACGGTTTTTCACTTTCTCATTCTTCATTTTTCATTCTTTATTTCTTATTTCCCATTAACTGCTGATAGTTCAAAAAGTAAATAAACCTAACAGTAAATTCATTGCCATGCGGGGTGTTGAACAACTGGCGGGCATTGGTAGTATAATATTTATACGTATTGGAACTGAGGGCATACTCAAAATCTTTCCCCAGCCAGTTCTTCCAGCCAATTATTAA
>CBIMFG010000061.1:0-9787 GCA_966243125.1 uncultured Niastella sp. | reverse complement strand
TTTGAAGGGTTTTTTAATTGAGATTATTATTAAACTGTTTGAAGTAAAAACGGCGCTTAGCTGAGTTTGAGCAAATTAAGGCAGGTTTGAATCAAATTGATTCTGGCTAAGCCCACAATCAATGCCTTACCTGAACATCCAGCCAGTCTCCCATCACTTGTAAAGCCTCCGGAGCAAATGTTTCTTCCAGTTGAGCGTATTCCGCCGATAAACAGGTATGGCAATGTTGAAATAAGTGGTTCAGGCCGGGAATGGCCCTGGTCTCAAAATGAGTATTATCAGCCGCGGTCAGTGTTTTGTTGATAAGATCCAGGTTAGACTTGCATTCTACCTGAATATCCTTTTCTCCGTTTAACGCCAGCACTGGGATCTTTAAATGACTGAAATCGTTTACTGAAGGGTAAGTCATAAAAAATTTCCACCAGGGGCTGACAAAGATCCTCGCAGCTTTAGCATAAATCTTCTTCAACTGATCCGGAGAGGAAAAGAAATCAGGGTATTTTGCCTTGACTGTGTCCGGAATTGAATCGGCCCAGGCTTTGTACTGCGTCATAAACCCGTTTACAAAGCTTGCGGTATCTGCAGCCCTTATACTATTGTTCAGAGCAATCCCTTCCAGGTGTGAAGCCAGTTGAAGATATTCTGGAGACGCTCCCTTCAATCTGAAAGGTTCCATACTCTGATACATTAGGGTGGCATATCCACCAACAACAGGCGAGGCAAGCAGAATGATAAAGGCAACCTCTTTATTCCTGGCCGCAATCATGGGAGCGATCATAGCCCCTTCGCTATGCCCGATCAGGCCTATCTTCGCGGCATCGATCTCTTTACGTGTTTTCAGATATGCTATACCGGCTTCCACATCCCTGGCAAAATCGGCACTGGTAGCGCTTATGACATCTCCGGTAGTTAAGCCTGTACCTCGGTCGTCTACCCGCAGAACCGCGTACCCTCTGCGTGTAAGATAATCTGCTATCACAGCAAACGGCTTGTGGCCCAGAAGGGTTTCATCCCTATCCTGCTGACCACTACCGGTAATCAGTACTGCTGCCGGGAATGCCCTCCCTTTTTTAGGATAGGTCAGCGTTGCTCCGAAGTGTATCGAATGATCGAGGTTAAAGTAGGTGACGCTGTCGCTATTATATGGAAATGGAGGAAACGGTGTTTGTGGGCGATGAAGTGGGGCCGCCGCCATTGCAGCTACACCTGATATTTTATGAACTTCCAGTGGTATCTTGGCAGGGCCTTGCAGAAAAAGGCCTTTAAGAGTGGTATCATTGACGCGCACAGCCTCATACCGGGCCGACGGCGCATTCAGTATGCATGTAACACTGTCTTTATTGGTGATCACTGTAGCAATGGGTAGTCCGATCGCGTTCTGGTCAGGGCTATCAATGGTGCCGGTCACCCCTCCGCCAGGAGCAGAAAGAAAGTGAAAGATCAACGTGATCCGGCCGTCTAATTTACCTGACCATGCGCCGGATAGTCCCTGGGCGTTGGTAACGGCAGGAAAAGCTGCCACCAGGCATAGCAGGAAATAAATCCGTCTCATAAGGTTTTTTTCTGGAGTTGACGATAATAGAAATAAGAAAAGACCACCGGTACTATGGCCATCGCCGCCACTCCGATGTAAAAAGTAATAAAGGCAGCCTTTGGGGGCAATACCCAGCAAAGGATAGTCACCAGCAAACCGCCAAGCAACCATATTCTGCCGCCTAATTGATGGGTTTTCTTCCACACCGTTTCATTTTCCAATGTCCAGGGGGTCCGGATTCCCACAAAATAATTGGGCTTAAGGTTATTGAATAAGTTCCCCAAATAAGCCAGGAACAGGGCGATAAAAGAAAATAAAATGTGTTGATCCAAAGTCAAATGTCCGGCCACCGTGGAATTAATAATGAGGATACTCACGCCCGACAGAAAGAACAGTACGGCATAACCGATCTTTACAAACACAGGTTGGGAATACTTCGATTTCTTTTTGGGATCAATATCAGGCAGGAAGCGGACCAGCAAGGCAACTCCCATCGTGACACCGCAAAGGAGCAGAATGGCATACAGCAATTCCTGCCTGGAACCATATCTGTCTGCATTCCCCTGCAGATTAAAGTGGATCGCTACCCTGGCAGGCAGCAAAGGAAATTCAAACCATAGGTAGATCAGTGGTAGCCCGCAAACCACCAGCATCACAGCATCTACCCATGTAAATTTTGTACGCATAAGGATTATTTTTTGTTAGTGAGCTGAATCAGCCATTGCAGCATATCGTCCAAAACCGTGGTATTGATCGTATAATAAACGAACTGCCCTTCTTTCTGCGATACCACCAAACCCGCCTTTCGCAGCAGATCCAAATGATGAGACACACTGGGCCAGGAAATATCGAATTTTTCCGCTATTTCTCCAGCCGTCAGATCCTTGTCCCTCAGTAATTCCAGGATCGCTCTCCTGGTAGGATCGTTCAATGCCTTAAATACGTTATTCAAATGCTTATTTAGATATTTAGACAAATATCTAAATAATGAATGAAAAAAACAATTTTCAAAAAAAATCCGCATTAAGAACATACAGCTGAGTCATTACCAGCAGAAAAATGAAGTGGTGCAGGTAACTGGCGAAGGAACTTATACCGGATTCGACGTACAGGCATTAATAGACTCCGTATCCGCACGCCAGAGGTCAGCTCACCTTCACTTCGCGATTCGGGTAATCCAGCGTATATAATTGTGTATCGGGGTTATAGCTTTTGATCGTAAGATAACCTGTTTGAAATAACAAGGGGCCTGAAACCGGGTTCTCGATTTGAAAACTACCTAATGATATGTCAGATTCACGGACGTTTTTTGGTGAACCTCCTCAAGAAGAAAAGAGAATATAATTTCGAAAAAACGGTAAAGTTTCAGGCATCCCTGTAACCCTACTGCACGCTGTTCCTTGGATCTGTTTTGATTTCCATCAGGTATTCTTTGGGTGGTTCAACGCCTAATAAGTTTTTTACAAAATAGTCCCAGCGGCGGCGCATCATATATGGCGAGTAGGTACCATAGCCATGTGCACTGTTGGGAAAAATAACCAGGTCATAATCTTTATTCGCTTTTTCCAATGCTTCTACTACCAGCATGGTATTGGAAGCAGGTACGTTGTCGTCCATTAATCCATGGGCCAGCATCAACTTACCCTTCAGGTTCTTTGCATACACCTGGTTGGCCTGTGCGGTATAGTTATCCGTACCGTCTGCATTTTTTGTCAGCAAACCAATATAGCGCTCGCCCCAATCATCTTCATAGTTGCGGTTGTCATGGTTACCGGATTCTGAAATACCCACTTTAAAGAAATCGGGGTAACGGAACATAGCACATGCAGTTGCAAAACCACCGCCTGAATGCCCCCAGATCCCCACCCGCATGGTGTCCATGTAAGCATAGCGTTGCGAAAGCTGCCGGATGCCGCTTACCTGATCTGGCAATGTATTTTCTGACATGTTGGGGAAATACATGTCGTGGAAACTTTTTGAACGCAATGGATTGCCGCTGCCTTCAAGCACTACTACAATAAATCCAAGTTCAGCGAGGGATTGGTGATCGCCCCTGGATGCACTAAAGGCCCAACTGCCAACACTGCCACCCTGCGGACCGGGATAAATATAATCTATAACCGGATATTTCTTTTTGGGATCCAGTTTGGTAGGTGTAAAAAGTAAACCATACAGATCAGTTGTGCCATCGTGCGCTTTCACCGTAAAAGGAACAGGCGCTTTCCATCCCAAAGCGGTCAATCTTGATACATCTGTTTTCTCCAGTGTAACAATTGTTTTACCTGTTATAGCATGCAACTCTGATACGGCTGGAACATTGGGTTTAGAATAGGTATCAATAAAATAATTTTCTGATGGTGATAAAACAATCTGATGCGTACCTTCCGCTGGCGTGAGCAAGGTTGTTTTCTTTCCATCAAAACTCACTTTATACAACTGGCCAAAGTAAGGGTTCTCTGGCTGTGTACCGCTGGCCATAAAATACAACTCGCGGTTTTTCTCATCTACCTTGATCAAACGGGTCACCAGCCAATTGCCTTTGGTGATCTGATTTTTCAGCTTTCCGGTGGTGGCATCGTATAAATACAAATGTCCCCAGTTGTCTCTTTCAGAATACCAAATGATCTCGTTTGTCTTTGGTAACCATCGCCAGCAGATGGCGCTTGCGCCCGATTCAAATTGCGTGGTAACTGTTTCCTCAAACACCTTGTGCACCTCACCGGTGCTGGCATTGGCAATGCAAACCTTTTCCTGTTTATGATCGCGGGAAGTGGAAACAAACGCCAGTTGTGAACCATCCGCACTCCAGTCTATATCATTAAGAACGCCACTGCGGCTGATATCATCACCCAACGAAGACCGATGCGGGTCTGGCGGCACATTCAATACAATTACTTTGGGTGTATCCACATTAATAACTACCCGTTGTATCATGGGGATCTCTTCATCGCCAGGCAATGGATATTTCCAGGCACGCAACTTAGGGTGCCCCACATTGGTGGTGATCATATACATATCCCCTACTTTGCGCTGGTCCTGTTTGAACGTGGCTATCTTTTTTGAATCGGGCGACCAACGCAGTATAGCCCTGTCACTGCTGGTCCAGCCTGCATTGTCTGTAGCATAACCAAAATCTTTGATCCCGTCTGTTGTCAACTGGGTTTGCTGGCCTGTTTTTACATTCCGCACCCACAAATTATAATCTTTGATGAATGCGGTGCGACTGCCATCGGGCGATAGCGCATCATTGCCACTCCTGCCTGTTTTATCTGCAGCTCCATCGGTATCTATAGTACAGGTATAAGTTTCCAGATCACATTTCCATAGCTTGCCACCCACACTGAAGAGGATGGCCTTTCCATCAGCAGCATAGCTGAAAATCTGGAAAGGCAGCATAGCAGGCTTATATGATTTTCCGCTGGCCGTAGACAATGCCGCCGCCAGTTTTTGCTGATCAAAAGCGGCTGTGCGGGTACCTTTGTTTGGATCAACGAGGATAAATTCACTGCCCTGTGCTGTAAGCGTCCGATACCAGAATCTGTCATCCTTAATCCAGTTGGGTGTTACGTTGCCATGGTCTATGAATTGTTGGGTATTGTATGCCATAAAGCTTTCTGCATTGGCATAGTCTTTTGCCGTCAATACAGTGCCCTGTTGCGCATTGACCGCTAAAAGTGTTATGCTGCCAATGAACATAGATAAAAATCTTCTCATAATATCTACTTGTCAGTTAGATGATTGTTTTTTGCAATTTATAGTATTAGCAGCAAAATTGGGCGTGAAATGATTTAGACGGCATGGTTGAAGTATTCCGGTGAAATTGACTAAAATTAATTTAGCGACCTGATTTACCCTATGAAACATTTAATCTTTTTGCTTTGAGCAGATCGAGTGCAACGCTGCGCGCAATCTCACCAAACAACAAATGGCAGCATTAGCCGAAGGCCCTTAATTATAAACCTATGAAGTTTATCTGATAGTTAACGGCTGGCTTTCTTTGCAGCCAGTGCCCCTCCCCACAGTGAGCCGGGGTTCGCACGATCGGGGTGCAGGGCGAGCATGCTGTTGTATAATTCAAGGTTTGTTGTAGTTTCCATGTCAAGTCGGTCAAAATCTTCGAGATATTTTCTGGTTGCAGCTAATATGGCTGGATCGTCTGCAAAAGAGGGCTGTTTGTGACCCGCTACAACGTATATTGGATGTAAACCAGCCAGCATATCGAGAGCGCCTCTCCATTCAGTACGGGTTTCCCTGGTGGTTTCTGCAAGGTATAGATGAACACCATTGTAAGCAACATCACCTGCGACAATAAGGCCAATGGATGGCACATAGAGACTTGTTGAATTGTGTGTGTCGGAAAAGCCAGTTTGCAGGACCACCAGTTTTTCTCCCTCCAGTTCAAATTCGTCGCTTTCCATCGCCTGGGGAACAGCCAGTTTTTCAGGTATCTGTCCGGGAAATCGGGGAGCCCAAAAGCCGTTGATCACTTCCGGACGCACCTGCTCAGCACAGTCTTTTGCTACGGCCGGGGAGGCAATAGCGACCGCACCAGGGAAGCGATCGAGCAACAATTGAAGACCATAAAAATGATCTCCGTGCGGATGGGTGATGTAAATATACCTGAGATCTTTTCCCGTGGCCGCAATCGAATCAGCAAGGATATTCGTATGTTCTATGGCGAGAAAGACGTCCACCAGCACTGCTTCCCTTTTGCCATAGATAAGAGTGGCGCTGTTGGGTACCCATTTCAGGTCGTCGAGGCCGGGAGGTGTGTTGGGGTCACGGTTGAGGCCTGGTCTCGTAGATGTAAATACCTGGTAACCCAGCGTACCGTGCTTGCTGTTATTTTCTAATGCCATAGCGATTAAGTTTGATCGTTTATATTCAAAGATAGATCCGGCTTATTTTCCGAAACTATGTAAATCAAACAACAAGCTATGAATTTGCGACTTTCTGCTTTCTAAAATGCTTAGGCGTCTCGCCGGTTTGTTTTTTGAAGAAGCTATAAAAATTGGACGCATGCTCAAAACCGAGACAATATCCGATCTGGGCGGCGTCCCAATCAGTATGCAAAAGCATAGTTTTAGCTTCTATTATAAATCTTTGAGACAGATGTTCGGAAGTAGTGAGCCCGGTTGTTTTTTTTAACACCCTGTTGAGATGGTTGGGATGGACCGACAACTGGTCCGCCATTTGTTTGGCATTGTTAAAAAGAACCGAATGACGAGGCGAACGAAGTGGAAACTGTCTTTCCAACAACTGTAAAAAAAGAGCTGTAAGCCGGTCAGCCGGTGCCGTTGTCTTTTCATAAGTCACTGTTGGATCGATCTTCAGAGACTCGTGAACGATGATCTGGACATAGTTGCGTAACAAATCGTATTTGTGAATATAAGAGGAGGCGTTTTCAGCTAAGATCAGTTCAAATGCGTTCCGGATGATCTCTGTCGATGCTGCATCCGGGAACAAAACAGGGTTTCCTCCAACCTTGAATAATGGCGACTGCGAAAGGCTATCGATCTTTAGCTGCTGGTTGACGAATTCTTCGGGGAAAAGGCAGAAATAACCTTTCTCCCCGCTGGAAACAGAGTCGTAGGCATAGGGTATCATTGGGTTCGAAAATACCAAAGCGTGGTCCCTGACAAAAATCCTTCTGCTTGGATAAATAATTGTGCCCTGGCCCTGGACCAATAGCGAAATCTTGTAAAATTCCTTTCGGGAGAACGGCATGGAGGCATTTTGACTGTACTCTTCCATTTTGCCTGCATAGAATTGTGCGGCCTGTGGTTGATATAGCGCATTATTTAAATAAAATTCCCCGATGGTTTCAGACTTCGCCATATTACAAATTTAGATGTGTTCGCATTCCGGATTAGTCGCGGCAATGAAATTATAAGCTAAAAATAAGAATATTTGAATTGCATAAATTTTTAAATATGACCAGGAAGGAACCATCGTTAATTTTCATCAGTATCTGGCAAACAATCATTCACAACCCGATCGGTTCAATGTTTATAAGAAGGAATTGGGCTGCACTACACCTATATCGCACAACAGAAGAGATTTTTACAAGATCTCTCTCCTGACCGCGGGCGAAGGTCCGTGCACACTAACCACTTAAACAGGGTATTAAAAGGTGTTACCGGCAAAACCACAGCTGAGCACCTGGTAGCAAGTATTGTGAGAGAAGCCTGAGACCATCGTTTCTGGAAACACTATGTTTCCAAATCATAGGAAATTGTTTGATTTGCATAAAATTAAAGCTGTTTTCTGTTCTAGTTTAGCGTTGTTAAAAACAACTGATATGGAACAACAAAACAAGGTTTGGTTTATTACCGGCGCATCAAAAGGGTTTGGGCTCGCATTTGTAAAACTCTTATTGGCCAATGGTAAAAAAGTAGCAGCTACTTCCCGCAACGCCACAGACATTACCAAACACTTCAGCGACAAAAAAGAGAATTTATTAGCCCTAACAGTAGACCTCACAAATGAAAACAGTGTGAACAAAGCGGTGCAACAAACCGTAGTACAGTTTGGCCGGCTGGATGTAGTGGTTAATAATGCCGGGTATGCCATTATGGGTAGCGTGGAAATGCTTTCAGACAAGGAGTTTCGCGACACAATTGATGTTAATCTTTTTGGAACCGTTAATGTGATTCGGGCGGCAATGCCGTATTTAAGGCAACAGCAATCTGGTTATATCTTCAACTTCTCTTCTGTGGCCGGTTATAAAGGCTATGGAAATGCTGCCAGTTATCATGCCGCCAAGTTTGCAGTAATTGGGCTTTCAGAGGCGTTAGCCGAAGAAGTAAAACCGTTTGGGATTAAAGTGACAGTAGTTGCCCCCGGTTATTTCCGAACAAATTTTCTGGCAGAAGGCTCTGTAATGGTGGCAAAAAACAAGATTCCTGCCTATAATCCGGAAGCCCTGGAAGCCGCCATGCAGCAAATGAACGGTAATCAGGCCGGCGATCCTGATAAGCTAGTGGCCGCCATCGTTAAAATGGCAGAGGAACCCAACCCACCCGTGCACTTGTTAATGGGCCCGGATGCTTATGCGGTCGTAACAGAAAAACGAAAAGCAGAAGACCTGGAGTTCGAAATATGGAAAACACTCACACTTTCAACAAATTTATAAAAACAGCGCGCGCAATGTCCAATTCTGTTAATCCTTATTCAGGCTCATTTAAACTCCGTACCATCATACAGGCGTCTGAAAGATCGTAGTTTAGGGATAAAACTCCAACTATCAGTTTCAACTGACTATAAATGATGCTTAATCCGTAGGATTTCCATCAAATTTTCAATAAGCTGGTTCGAAATTTGTCCAGTCCTCCCGACTATAAAAAATGAACCCTTCAGATCGTTGGATTTGAAGGGTTTTTAGGTTAATGAAATTACTATCGCTTTTCCCTCCTTATACATTTATTGTTATAGAAATACTTGCGGGTTCAAACTCCACGTCAGCCCTTCTATTGTCGTCACTATGTTTGTATGTAGTCAATAGTTGAGGTCATCAGATGATAATGCATTAAAATCACACCATTTTATTTTCTCTGATAATGCCCTGAAAGCTATATTTGAGCTTTGGTGATTGGCAAACAAAAAAGTCTCTATAAAATCTGCATACTCTGGTCTCTTGAATCTCATTGACATGTCAAGACCATATACACTTCCGCCTTCTCTTGTCTGCAACAAATAGGTATCGAGACCTTCAACCTCATTTTCAATAAAAGCAACAACATTATAAAGAATTAAAACCTTTTGTGCAGCTTTTAAATCTTTGCTGCCAAAAAATAGCTTTAGATTGTTTCCTGCAAATCTTTTCCATAATAATTTCAGGCTAATTGTTTCTTCCATCGTTAAATTAGAATTGTTAGTGGCAAATTATTATTGATGCTACGCTCGTGTTGCAGCTCAAAAAATGCTTACGAACATAACTTTTTACATCTTCAGATGTTGTAAGGCAAATTTCATCAGTTCCAAATATATACTAATCCAATATAATCATAAGGAAGATTGTTATAGAAATGGTAAACCCGTTGCAACAAAAAAAAATAATTACTAAATGAGACCGATCGGTCCTATCTTTGTTTTATGAGTAAGGGCGAAGATACCAGGCAGTTCATTATTGAGAAAGCAGCAGCCTTGTTAAACCGGAAGGGCATAGCCGGTACTTCCATCAGCGACATCATGGAGGCCACGGGATTGGCCAAGGGGGGTATCTATCGCCGGTTTGAAAGCAAAGAGGAAATA